>JAZRNP010000054.1:0-3129 GCA_045648225.1 Victivallaceae bacterium
ATGGCTACGATCCGACTTATGGTCGGCGAGAGCATCCGGAACCCCGGCAGCTGCGAGCACCGTCACGTCGATATCAGCATGGCGATCCAATTCGATCATGCGGGTAATGCGCTCTTTTCCCTGAGTGTTGCCGACGTAAAATGCTACCCGGACCGGTCGGGGATTCTTTTTCGGGAACTGCTGTTTGATCTTTTTGCCGCTGGCGGCATAGACCATACCGTTGAAAATGCAGTGGTTGGCAACATTACCTTCCGGATGGAAACTGGTGGCGACCACCTTACCTTTGCCGTGATTTCCGAAAAGAATCGCCGGATGCCCGGTATAATCATAATGTTTTCTGCCGGGAAGACCGACTGAATTCAAATAGATGCCCAGCACTTCAGCGGAACCGTGTTCCCATTTTTTTCCGGCCTTGGAGATCGGCCCCTGCGAATAGGTGACACTGTATCTGCCCGGTTTGACATCCAGGATTTTCGCCCCTTTTTCATTGATATTGATGGTCAAGGTCGCCTGAGCTCCGCTGGTGCCATTCAAATAGACATAGGGCAACAGCGCGACCCGGTCGGGACGGTTCAAGGTGCAATGGAATCCGGCGCAGACACCGACATAATTTCCGCCTTTTTTCACAAATTCCCGGATCTTGGCGGCTCCGGAAGTTTGCATCATTTTAAACTGAGTGGCACTGGAACCGCCGGGGATGACCAGCAGATCAAGTTCATCGAGTTTGCCATTGCGGATATCTTTGCCGTCAAGCATGGTGACATCCAGCTGCGGAGAATAGTAGAGCAAACGGGCGATCTTAAAAACTCCGCCGCCCCGGCTGCCGTTATCGACAAAAAATCCGACTTTGAGCTGCGGAGCTGCGGAAAAATCGCATCCATCATAAACAACTTTGCAGCCGGCGAGCAAAACCGACATCACCGCAAAAAAAATCAGAAACATTTTTTTCATATCAACAACCTCTCTTTAATGATCAAAATGAATTATCAACTTCCCCATAATATACTACTGTATCGACACATTTTCAAACTTGAAAAATCCGCAATTTGTGCTATATTAAAGAAAACTTGATTATGAATTTTTTTTGAGGATATTCAGTCATGTGTGCGATTTCCGGAATTTTGAACATCCGTGGCAGCAAAGAGGCAAAAAATATTGCTGAAGCCATGAATGCGGCCCAGTTTCACCGGGGGCCCGACGATTCCGGTATTTTCTGCGATGAACACGTCGTTCTCGGGCATCGCCGCCTTGCCATCATCGACCTCGAACAAGGCCATCAGCCCATTGTCACTCCGGACGGAGCTCTGGTATTGATCGTCAACGGCGAAATCTACAACTTCCGCACCTTGCGGGCCGATCTGGAAAAACGCGGACATCACTTCCAGTCCAACAGCGATTCTGAATGCATCATCCACCTGTACGAGGAGTACGGTGAAGATTTTATCGGCAAACTGGACGGAATGTTCGCCTTTGCCCTTTACGACACGGTCAAACGCCGGGTGATCCTCGGACGAGACCGCCTCGGACAGAAGCCGCTGCTTTATTTCATGAATGGCGATGAGCTGGTCTTTGCCAGTGAATTTGCCGGATTGACGAAGCATCCGGACTTCCCGGAAAAGCTGGATACCTACGCCATCAGCGATTATCTCTCGCTCCAGTATATCCCCTCTCCTAACACGGCGTTCCGTTATGTAAGAAAACTGCCGCCGGGACATCTGCTCTGCTTCAATCTGGACAGTGCCACCGCCTCCATCCGCTGCTACTGGCAGCTGGATTATTCGATCAAAAATACGCAGCTATCCCCCGCTGCCGCAGCGCAGGAATTGCGCAAACTGGTGGAAAAAGCGGTAGAAAAACGGCTGGTTTCCGATGTGCCGATCGGAACATTTCTTTCCGGGGGTGTTGACTCCTGCATCGTCACCGGTATTGCCGCAAAAATGCTCTACCCGGCTCCCTGCGATACTTTTACCGCCGGTTTCGGCAACGCCTCCTACGATGAACGTTCAGCGGCCAGACGCTCGGCAGAAATAATCAACACAGTCTGCGGCGGCAATCTGCGCTGTCACGAAAAAGAGATCAAATCTGATGATTTCGATCTGGTTTTGAAACTCATTCCCCGATTCGGAGAACCCTTTGCCGATGCCTCGGCTTTGCCGCTTTATTTGTTGAGCGAGTTTGCAAAAAGCAAGATCAGCGTGGCACTTTCCGGAGACGGTGCCGACGAAATTTTTGCCGGATATGAACGCTACCTTGCCATGCGCTACGCCGAAAAGATCTACTGGCTTCCATATGCACTGCGGAAACCATTATTCTGCGGAATAGCTTCATTGCTGCCGGATCGTGGTGAACGTTCCACTTCCGGCCGGTTGAAACGGCTGCTCAAGCTCTTCGGTTCTCCGGAAAAAAGCGGATATTTCAATCTGCTTGACCGCTGCCCGGTGTCTCTCAAAAAAGAGTTGTTCGGCCCGGCTCTGGCCAAAGCTCTCAACCACAACTCCGCCGAATGTTTCACCGCTCTCGACTGGGAACTCATCTCTCATGACAAAGTGGAAAAACTCGGAGAACTCGACCTCAAAACCTATCTCCCCGGAGATATTCTGGTCAAGGCTGACATCTCCTCCATGGCCAACTCGCTTGAATTGCGCAGTCCGTTTATGGATACCTCAGTCGTTGAATTCGCTGCCCGTCTGCCCATGAAGTACAAACTTCACGGCAAAGACCGCAAGCATATTTTAAAAATGGCATTCCCGGAATTCATCACCCCGGAACTTTCCGCCCGCCCCAAACGCGGATTCGGAGTTCCGGTGGCAAGCTGGCTCCGGGAGAGCTGGAAAGCTCCGGCTCAGGAAAAACTTTTCTCATCCCGCCTCATCTCCGGAAACTTTATCAATGAACCGGTTCTCAAACGGCTCTGGGATATGCACCAATCCGGAGAAGCCGACTACAGCTACATTCTCTGGGAACTGATCGTCCTTGATCTCTTTTTGGGAAAAGCAGAGTAAACCGGAAAAGCGACGGGCGGCGGCGGCTCGTGAGCAATCTCGGCGGCAAATCAGCGGACACCGTCTTGGTCGAGGACTCAAGTCCACTCCCTCGCCGTTGCCTTGATTTACCACCAACCTTGCCCAC
>JAZRNP010000055.1:0-7566 GCA_045648225.1 Victivallaceae bacterium
CAATGCGATGATCCATCCGCTTGTGCCCTATTGTTTCTCCGGGGTGATCTGGTATCAGGGGGAGGGAAATGCCGCCCGTTACCCCGGTTACGGCGAACTCTTTTCCTCTCTTATAACCGATTGGAGAAAAAAATTCAAAAATGAAAATCTGCCGTTTTATTTCTGTCAGCTTGCTTCATTTATGATGCCGTCCGCTGATCCCGGACAGTGCGGCAGTTGGCCCTATCTGCGGCAGGAACAGAGCAAAACGTTGAAGCTGCCCTATACCGGTATGGCTGTGATTACCGATGCCGGAGAATGCAAGGATATTCACCCGCTGAATAAAAAAGCACCCGGTGAACGGATGGCGGCTGTTGCCTTGAAACAGATCTACGGCAAAAATATTCCTTCACACAGTCCGCAAGCAGTCAAAGCTGTCCGGAATGGCAAAGAGGTTGAAATAAGCTTTTCTCACACCAACGGCGAACTGATTGCCGCAGCAATTCCGGCTGAACTGCCTCTGAAAAAAAGCAACGGAACTTTTACCGGATTGATCCGCCGTTCTCCGGGGACCCAACTGGAGGGCTTCGCCGTTTGCGCTGCTGACGGCAAATGGTTCTGGGCGGATAATGCACAGATTACCGGAGATTCGGTCATTGTTTCCAGCGCAAAAGTTGCCGTCCCGGTCAAGGTCAGATACAATTGGAGCAATTACCCGCTGGGCAACCTCTTTGATAAAGCCGGATTCCCCGCCGCCCCCTTTGAATTGGGCGTCAAATAAGATTTCGGAATGCTTGCCGTGCGCTGATTACAGCGCAGTAAGCTGATTGGCGAGAATATTCATCATCCGGCGGCCGAGTTTGCGCAATCCTTCGCGAGACACGAGGCCGCCGCAGCGGCCGTATCCGAATTCCCAGGCGGCTATCCACAGAATATTCGGTTGAGTCAAGACCCAGTGGTTGGATTTCATCTCGCAGGGATTTTTTGCCGGAACATTGAACCGTTCACCCCATTGCTGATCCCAGGTTCCGAAAAAGCGGTTCGGATCATTTTGGGTCGCTTTGATCAGGGCGTTGCGGTAGTTATTCCAAAAATGTTCCATTTCCGGCGGCGGCCCCATGGTGAAAAAATTGTCATGGGCGGGATTTTCGTCTGAACCGCGTACCTGTGGAGCATGCATATCAAAGTAGACAAGACGCTTCGAGGCGGTTTCGTGGCTTATCAGCTGCTTGAAAGCCTTCACTTCAGGATAAAGTTCTGCAATGTAGTCACGATTATGATCGTGAGGCTGGCGGTTTTTTCCGGGATCGCCATCTTCCACTCCATCGAAGTCCATAAACGGAACGAAGAGACAACGCAGATTGCTGCGAATCCATTTCCCTTCAACAGTGTCAGCGGCCGCGGCCTCCATCATACCTTGCATTACCCAGCTTGCGGTTGATTCCAATGCGTGATGCCGGGCCGTCACCGCAAATGCCAGGGCCGCATTTTCCGGCCCGATCGTTAGCAGCGGAACATTACGCCCTTTGGGAGATTGAGTCAGTGTCGTCCGCAGCAGCGCAGGATGCGCCGCAAGGCAGGAATTGAGATCGGATTCAAGATAGGGAATTGTGGTGGCAAAGCGAACGGTATTGGCATCTGCGGGGAAATCAAATGAAAAACTGTAATAATCCTTATTATCTGTTTCCGGCGAAGTCCAGCTCCAGTTCTTGCCGTTGTCAAGTGAATATGCCATGCCGGGACGCGAAACCCGGGCTCTCCTGAATGGTCCGGGGCCGGTGAATTTAAAGAGAAGTTTTCTTCCGGCGGCATTTTTAACTTGAAAATATGTCCAGAATTGATCCTGTGCACTGTCCCGGAAGTCGCTGTCCAATTGCACGATGCCGGTTTTGCTGTCAAAATCAAAAATCCGCACATTACCGCCCGGAAATGCACAGTCGAACAGAACATCCGGCGCAGTCGGATTTTTTGCGTTGCCTGTTTCTTGGATGCATTCGGATTTATCCATATTTCCAATCCTGTCTGGTTAATTCTATACGAAACAGGTAATATAGCAGCTGTTAAGTTTTTGTCAAGTCACAGAAAAAACTTTTCAGCAGAGGAAAACTCTGCAACGATTGCATATCGACAACGCAGCTTTCGTCGGAAAGATGGTACAATACCGGAAAAATCAATTCTCCAACTTTGGCTTGATGCTTGTATTCAAGGCTAACCCGGTTCCATGAAAACTCTTCCGGGAGAATGTCTGCCGCTATTGAAAAATAGTACGGACGGCTCAAATGTTTTATTGTGTGAAATTCTTTCAAGCGGATTTTTAGTGACTTGGATATCTGTGCTCCAAGCATATCGAAACACAAAAGAGAATGATTGCCAATAATACAGCGATGGAATGGGCAATATCGAGTCGGTCTTTTATTTTGATAGCCTTTACTGTCATAATGCTATGCGGAGAGATCCACAACACCACCCCGGCACTCAGCCATATCCCGCTGAAATAAGAGTAAATCAACCCCGGAAAAATTCCCAAAATCGCAACGCCGAGAATAACCCACAGCGGCATTTGTATAAAGCATACAAAAATGTCAAGTATAAGCCGTTTCCATTTTTTTCGGTAAATATTTGCTGAAATGTCGAAAACAGCCGAAACAAGCGCAAGAGTTCCAAATACGATTTTCAATTCTCAACCTGCATTATTGTGAACAACGCTTTTGCAGACAGCTTTCAACAAACTCCGCCAGCGTTACAAAACCGATATCGCGCCAGTGTTCATCCAGAAAATCAAAATCGTCCTGCATATCTATAAAAAGTTCGTGGATTTCGTCGATCATGGTTTCTTTCCCAAGTAATGATTCTCGACCGTAAAACAGCAATAATAACGAATCATTTGGATAAAGCATTTTATTGTGCAAAGTCCAATATTTGTTGGCGATTTTCAAGATTTCGACCGCAGTATCGGCTTGCACTTCATTCTGCCAAAAGGAACGGAATTTGCCTTCGTCAAACTTCGGACGTGAAGCTAAAATTTTTGCTATTTCCGGAGAGATATCTGGGCGTTCGAGTACCCGCATGGAAAACCCGTATTTTTTGGCAATTTTCCGTTTCAAAATCTCAATCCATATCCAAAAGAAAATAAACCAGACCATTAACGCCAGAATCAATAACAAAAACGCCGCCACAGCAATATTCCACCAATCATATTGTTTGAGAAACAACTGGTAACTTCCGGCAATCAATACGAGCCAGAGAATGATTCCTGCCAGACAGCCGCTTTTTTTCCCTGCCGGAGTTTTGATATCGCAAACTTCTTCCCAATAAGCCTCATGATCCGGAGTGTCACGCCATTCCGGCAACTCCGGCGGCTCCGGCAATGCGGGATATTTCGACCAGTCTATATTCATATAACGATCCCCTTTTCAGAAAATAATATAGCATCCGGCAAAAGGAAAATCAAGACAAATGGGGCGATAGAGAAAATTTTCTGCTCAAGTGAAAGAAGTTTTTCTCCGGAACAAATGCAAAATGCCCCGAAAAAAGATAGTAACTTACGACTTTTGTGTCAATAGGCAATTTTTTGTGGATCGGTTTGTTTTATTTTTTCTATTGCCTGCCACATCAATTTATAAAATTTTTCCAACGGCATCATTTCCGGCAATGCGGAGTCCGGATAGTTCAACTTTATAAAACGGTCAAGTTCTTCTGTGGTGGCAAAATTCCGCACCGATCCTGTGGCATAAATCAGACATCCATAAGGTTTTTCAGTATTGCTTTGTTGAAATACGGCAAATTTCCCATCATAGCCTATCGCAGAAATATTTTCAACAACAGTTTCACATTTAGGATCCGCAATAAGTGATGACGGATCATATTTTTCCAAAGTGCCATAATCAAAAGTATCAAGCATTGTAATTTGATACGGAAAACGCAGTGGAATCCGCCACCAATCACGGTAGCCGCGATAAGAATAAAAACCTTCACCGGGGCGTGTAGGTGAATCATCACAGCCCGGCAGAAGAATCATTCCAATAAAGATTACAAGGAATAATATTTTCTTATTTTTTCCATTCCATACGGATTTCATAATACAGCTCCCTCATTCAGGCAATTTAATATCTTTTCCGGAATGGAGAAAGTCACAAACTTTTTCACATCTTCAAGAAAAAGCGTATAAACATATTGGTCATTCTTTTTTTCTACAGAAGCATCTTTATTTTTCAACTCATCCCACCACGGAGCACGAACCCGATTTTGATAAGATCCGCTCATATCATCTATGACAAACAGCCACGTTCCGAGTTGAAAAAATTCACCGCCGCCCTTGTCAGTCGCAGTGCGGATAACCTGATTTTTGTTCACAAAGAAAAAATCCCGGCAATCCGGTGAAAAAGTATAAGGACCAATCAGCAGAAACGGTTTATTGCCGGCCTTATAGATATAGACTTTCTGTTTCGGGGTATTGTCGGAAAAGTTTTTGCCGTCTGATACAGAAGTGATTCCGCAACTATTGTATTTATAACCAAACAACATCAAAATTGCCGCTTTCGGATAGATAACGGTCAGCAAAATCATCAAAGCCGGCAATCCCCAGAGCAGCCAATAAAATTTTTTCTTGATTTTTATTTTCATAATATGCAGAATATATCATAAAATCTGGAAAAATCAATAACTTCCGGGATTGAATGTTGGTAAAGCCATATTTTTTCTGAATTCTTAAAATACGTTGACCATTGCATCCCGATACGGATTTTTTAGATTACTTTTTGCTTGGAAATAAAAAAACGGAATTTCAGATAGCCTCAAAGGTCGTGTCTGAAATTCCGTATGCACTGCACTCATGCTTTTGCCCGGGAGTTCTTATTTAATTTCTCCGCAAATTCCCTGATTCTTGCTGTTGCCTCTTGAATTCTTTCCATAGATGTTGCATAGCATGCTCGTATATAACCTTCACCGCAAGATCCGAATGCAGTCCCCGGAACCACCGCGACCTTTTTTTCCTGAATCAACCGCATGGCAAATTCCATGGAGGATAATCCCGTAGAAGTTATATTCGGGAAAACATAGAATGCACCTGCCGGAGTAGTACAAGGCAATCCGGCAGCATTAAATCGATTCACGATCACATTTCGCCGGGAACGGTATTCTCTACGCATCATCTCCCGGTCGCAAATAGAATTTCTTAACGCTTCTTCAGCGGCCTCTTGAGCTGTTATCGGCGCACAAAGCATTGAATATTGATGAATTTTCATCATTGTATCAATAATGTCTGTCGGTCCGCACGCATAACCTATCCGGAACCCGGTCATTGCAAATGCCTTGGAAAATCCGTGCAAAAAAACAGTTCTCTCCTTCATTCCCGGCAGCGAAGAAATGGAAGGCATAATATTTGAATCATATACCAGCTCTGAATATATCAGATCAGAAAGTACGATCAAATCATGTTTTACCGCCAATTCTGCAATCGCTTTCATTTGCTCCATATTGATTACAGCTCCAGTCGGGTTGCATGGAAAATTCAGCAAGACGGCTTTGGTTTTTGGCGTGATCGCCCGTGCCAGATCAGACGGATCAAGAGCGAACCCGTTTTTTTCACAGGTACTGACTGCAACCGGAACTCCGAACGCCATTTTTATTTCCGGAGCATACGATACATAACAGGGTTCGTGGTAAATGATTTCGTCTCCGGGATTGGTGATGGCACGTATTGCAAGATCAAGTGCTTCACTGACACCGACCGTTACAATACATTCATTTTCAGGATTGTATTGAACATTGTAGTTTTCTGCGACATAATTACAGATCGCTTTCCGGAGCGAAAGAAGTCCAAGGTTGGAGGTATAGCTTGTTCTGCCGTTATCCAGGGAATAAATTGCATTTTCCCGAATGGTCCACGGTGTGGTGAAATCGGGTTCGCCTACTCCGAGCGAAATAACATCATCCATTTTATTGACCAGTTCAAAAAAATCACGGATGCCGCTTTTGGGAAGTCCGGCGATATGTTCAGCGAGTCTTGATTTGTTATTTTCAGGGTGTGATATTAAGTCTTTCTTTATGTTCTTCATTTTGCATCATCTTTCCAAGTTCTTTGTACTTCTTTAACAGAAATTGTGTTGAAGTAGATATGACGCCGTCGATCGTTGCAAGTTTACCGGAAACAAATTCGGCGACATCTTTCAGGCTATCCCCGCGCACTTCGATTAGCAAGTCATAACTTCCGGAAACCAGATAAACAGATTCAACTTTTGAAAATTTGCTGATGTTTTTGGCAATGCGGTCAAATCCGCTGTTGCGTTCCGGTTTGGTTTTGACTTCGATGATAGCCTTGACCGCAGTTTCGGGAAGGAGTGTTTCGTCAAACATGGCACGGTAGCCAACGATAACCCCGTCAGCTTCGAGTTCTGCGACGGCCTGCTGTACTGATTGTTCTGCTGTGTCCAGCCTTTCGGCAATGGCGGCGGCTTCGAGACGCCCGTTTTCAGCAAGCAGTCTCAAAATCTCATTTTTCAAATTCATGCTGTTTTTCCTTCCGAATATGCGAATACAAAGAAATTGGTTTGAAGAAGGCTTCGCAATACCGACTTCGCATCTAATATACCACAAAAACCATGTTTTTGCAATCGCTGCCGGAATCATTGACGGAATGAATTCCAGGGCCGTTCTTATGGCACGGGGAATGGAAAATGGTGGAAAATGGTGCCATTCTGGAAAATGGTGCGAAAATGGCGAAAATGGTGCCATTCTATGGAACAGTATATAAATCAAGCTTTTATGATTTAATTATTCCGTTCCCCGCCTGTGAATCGGGGGTGGAACGGGAAAAAAGACGTGCGGTTGTTTTGGCGTCCGGGAAAACCGGAGAAAGCGAATAATTTAATTATAAATTCTTTATGGATAGTTTTTTATGTGGAATGGTATCAATTACCCCAATTACCAAAAGGAGCGAATTGTGCGGCACGGTCATGCATGGACATCTGTTTCCGTGTCGGAGAAACATGGTGCGGAATTCTCCTTGGTGCGGTAGACATTTTCCCGCCACGGCAGATCTTCGCGGAGCAGAAGCAATGTCGCCCTGCATCCGGAAATGCCGTCCTGCAGCATTTTGTAGACCGCTTTCTGTAAAGTACTGCCGCCGTCAAAGGGAGTTGTCCCGGGGAACACGCGGACGACCGGATCAGTTTTCAGAGCCTCCGGCAGCAAATACCCGGCAGTGTGAAATTTGATGATATTGGACGACTCCGGCAGATAGCGTTCATAGAGCGGGTCATTGAACCAGCTTGTAACGTTGATCGCTTTCCAGTGGTGATCCGGATAATATTCCGCAGCAAAAGCTGCCGCCTGCGCCACTGAGTCGCTGCAGGCTTCCACGGTCATGGGGCCGAGTTCAGGGATATGGATATTTATCACCGGATCACCCGGAGCAAGCACTTTTTTCCACTGATCAAAATTCAGAGTTACAGGTTCTTTTGCTGTTATACCGTAACATGAGACCGGATTACCGGCAGCAGAAGCGTTTGTTTCCTTATAACTGCTGCGCCAGCACTGCGGAACTTCCTCCATATGCGGCAGACCTTCATTGTCAAAGATGATGTTATC
>JAZRNP010000056.1:0-16864 GCA_045648225.1 Victivallaceae bacterium
ACCGGATTCAAAGTCAAAGCCGGGGAATTCCCGGATATCGGCACGGGGAACGATCTGTTCTTTAACCACCCGGGTGTTGCCGAGGGTGAGCCAGCGTTCAAAGGTGGCGGCAAGTCTCGTCAGCTGCTTTTTGGCAACCGGATCTTTGACCGTTTTGCCGGCTTCGGCAAGGGCGGCGCGGCAGGGATCAGTCAATTTTTTATAGATGATATAGCGGCCGGTGGTGCGGCGGAAGTCGTCGTTGAACGAACTGGGAGAGGGGTCGAGATACCAGCTGTCACGCAGGAGCTTGTAGAATTTCTGCACACCGGGGGCGGCTTCTTTGTAGGTGCGCTTGATATATTCGTTGCGCAGAGCGTCCGGATCCTGATCAGGATCCCACAGCAGCTGGTTGATGACCCAGAATTCGGCACCGGTGATGTCGAAAAATTCAAGTTCCGGAAGGGCCCGGGGCGGGCGGGCGAATGCCGGACGGTCACCCCAGGAGGCTTCGCAGTAGAACATCTTGATGCCGAGTTTGTTGATCCAGCGCAAGTCGGTGGCGATGACATTCGCTTGAGCGCGGGGGAAACCGGCCTGAGAGAAGTAGTATTCACGCCAGATGACGCTGGGACTCATTTTGGCATATTTCACCGTGCGGGCGTGCCATTTGGTGTTGGATGGATCGGTTATGGGGCGTTTGTCGTTTCGGACATAGGGGCAGAAACTCACGCAGATGGTCGGGAAAATTTTAACTTCCGGCGGGACACTGGTGAAGTAGTAGCCGAAGCTCTTGATCTGCATTTTGGGGTTGACTGCATAGACCGCTTTGGCAACGTCATTCAAAAAGATGAAGAACTGCGTGGAACGGAACGCTTCGTGACTTTTATCGATGGTTCTGCCGTCGGGCAGCTTGATCGGGGCTTCGCAGTTGGGGCACTGGCAATTGCTGGAAACGTCATCGATCATGATATTGATACGGGTGTAGATGGGATCCAGAGTTTTCAGTTGGGCAAGGACATTTTTGATAAACTCTTTTTTCATTTCGGGATTGGTCCAGCAGAGGTGGACGGCACCTTCGAGTTTGCGTTCGCCGTTGATCAGCATGTAATATTCAGGATTGGTCTTGGCGTATTTCTTTTTGGGCAGCCACTTGGTGCTGATGTTGTGACCGCCGCCGAATTCCATGGCAAAGGCGTGATCCATACGGCGGCCCATGGCGGCCTGATACATGGAGGTTGTGAAATTGTTGCTCAACCGGGAGGCGAAAAGTTCAAATTCTTCACTCAAAAAGGCGATGTTCCGGTTGGGGGCCCAGCCGCGCATGGTGAATTTGGGGATATCGATGTACTCTTTGACATCCAGTTTCAAATCGGGAGTGAAAGTGAAGTTTGCCGCTTCGTTGCGGGGGCGGAACCAGATGAAGTCGGTGTGCTTGTGGATGAAACGGTGAACGCCGTTGATGACACCGCGGGGCTGGTTGGCAACGATCAGGATCTTATTTTTGTCGCGGACGAAAACAGCATAACCGTCGGTGTCTCCGATTTTTTTGAGAGCAGCTTTGATTTTTTTGTCCATGTATTTTTTTACATAGACGCTGTCCGGAGTACCGGGGATGAAGTAAACCATATCCTTGCAGCTGATTCTTTTCTCAAGATAAACCGGGGTCTGATGGATCGAAACCCGGGCATTTGTGAGAAGTTTGAAGTAGTTCTGCAACTCTCTGGCAGCGTGCTGAATGGGGCGGGGCGCATTCAGATCGACCACGATACAGGCGAGAGCTTCACTTTCCCGGGTGATCTGGAATGTCTTGCCGGGAGCCGCCTGAAGTGCGACTGCTCCGGCCATGATGAGGAGAGCAATAAATTTTTTCATGGGTTAAAATTCAAAACTTTCGTAAAATTTGTTGAAATCAATTTTTTCCATACTTTCAGTCGGGCCGTAAATTTCCAGAACGGAAACTTTTTCGTCCTTGCAAATCCAGCCGTCTTCGTAGATTGCAACCATGGCACCGAAGGCATTTTTGCCGGAAATGGCGTAAATCGCCAGATATTCCACCTTGTCGGCGGTTTGGGCTTTCTTGAACTTGACATCGGTGCAGCCGATATTGTTGAGCTGTTTTTCGATCAGATTCTGATAGAAAGCCAAATCGGCTGCGGGGAGATTGTCGAAAATTTCCAGTTTCAGCACCACATTGTCGGAATTGACAGCCTTGAATGCCTCTTCGGTGCCGAGGGTGACAGCAAAGCCTGCGGGCAAATCAAAGTCAGCCGGAGTATCGTCAACGTTTCCGGTGAAAATAAATTTTTCATTGCGGATGGCTGAACCCAGTTTGTTCACCCACGCCACCGGAATGATCGTCCTTGAGATCTCCGCCGGAGTGACCACCGCATTGAAGTTGATCTGAAAATCAACCATTTCAACCTGCTTGGAGAGGACATTCATCCGGGCCTGATGGCGTTCCAGATCGGTAGTGACCCGGGAAAGTTCCCGTTCGATCCGGAGGATATCATCGACCTTGTTGGCACGTGAGAGCAGTTCACTCAACCGTTTCTGCAGACGGCGGAGATTTTCCAACCGCACCTGCGTATCAGTGTAGTGTTCGGTGATATCGTTGGCGGTGATGGTTTTGGACTTGACACTGCCGATTGCTTCAAAATCCTTGAGGGCGTTTTGCGCTTTGGCGACCGGGATTTTGATACTGGCAGTCGAGTTATCGCTGTAAGTCGTATATCCGGAATGTTTTTCGGCTATGGCAGAAGCACTTTTCACTCCTTTGACCGTGTCGGGCACATTGATGACCAGATTGGTGGAAAAGGTCATTTTGCGTCCGGCGGGAGCCTGAAAGTTTGCGCTGTCGGTTGCTTCTGCCACATTCATTTTTGCCTTAAATCCCTTTGAACGGCGGAGTGTCCGGGGAGTCATAACTCCCGTTGCCATCACCGGAGCCGGTTCCGGCATGGGACTTGCGACATCGACCGCCATATCCGGAGTGGAACATCCGGCAAACAACATCAGGGCAGGGAGCAGAAAAGCACTTCTTTTCATAGTCGTATTCCTTTATCTATTCTGTTGAAAGGATCGCCTTACTTTACAATATTGTCGAACTGCGTGAATTTGTCGATATCCTGCGGCAAGGTACCGTAGTCGCAGGCTTCCATGAATTTGGGATCAAGCGGAAGTTTGGCCAGCAGGGGCAGATTGTATTTTTCGGCAAGTTTGTTTCCGCCGTCGGAGGCAAAGAGCGCATGGGATTTGCCGCAATCCGGGCAGACGAAGCAGCTCATGTTTTCCACAACGCCGAGGATGTTGAGTTCGAGTTTCTGGCAGAAGTCGATGCACTTGCGGCAGTCGGCAAGAGAAACTTCCTGCGGAGTGGTGACCACGATCGCATTTTTTTCTCCGGGAATAAGCTGACAGGCGGAAAGGATCTCATCACCGGTTCCCGGGGGAAAGTCCAGAACGAGATCATCCAGTTTGCCGTAATCGACATCCTGCAGCAGCTGTTTGACAATACCCATTTTAGCCGGTCCCCGCCAGACCACCGCCTGATCGTTGTCACCGAGCAGCAGTCCGATGGACATCAGTTTCACGCCGCCGATTTCGATGGGGATGATGCCGTCGACTTCATCATAGGAGGCCTGCAGATCGGCGGCACCGAAAATGGTCGGCTGGCTGGGGCCGTGAAAATCGAGGTCGAGCAGGGCGACTTTGCGTCCGGCTTTGGCAAGTTTCAGTGCGACTGCGGCTGCAACACTGCTTTTGCCGACGCCGCCTTTACCGGACATCACGATGATTTTACGTCCGATCTGCGCCATTTTCTGTTCAAGTTTGTGGTCATCGTGACAGCCGGAGCAGCTGCCGCAGTTTCCGGAACATCCGCCGGAACTTGAACATCCTTCGGAGGAACAACTGTTGTTTTTTTCTTCTTCGCTCATAATATATTTTCCTTTATGTTTTGATGATACTTTCGCTGGATCACGTCCGGGGACGAACCGGACGTGAATTTATTTTTATTTTTTCATACGATAAGAGCGTGTTTCAGTTCGGAAACACTCTTGAAACCGTTTTTATCGAGGTATTCGTTGATGAAGTGGACCACCTTCAGCGGGGCAAACGGATCGACAAAGTTCGCTGTACCCACTGCCACCGCATCGGCACCGGCAAGCAGGAATTCGACCGCATCGGCACCGTTGGAAATTCCTCCCATACCGATCACCGGGATCTTTACCGCCCGGGAAACTTCATAGACCATGCGGACGGCAACCGGTTTTACCGCCGGTCCGGAGAATCCGGCAAACTTATTGGCGATTTTGGGTTTGCGGGTGTTGATGTCGATCGCCATCGCCGAGAGGGTGTTGATGAGAGAAACGGCATCGCTTCCGGCATCTTCCACGGCGCGGGCAAAATCGGCGATGTTGCCGACATTGGGGCTGAGTTTGGTGATAATGGGAAGTTTGGTCGCCTTGCGGACGGCTGAAACGACTTCGTGAGCCAGTTTCAGATCAGTTCCGAATGCGGCACCGCCGGCCTTGACGTTGGGGCAGGAGATGTTGACTTCCAAAGCGGTGATGCCATCAGAATTGGCGTCGAGTTTGGCGGCAACTTCAGCGTATTCTTCGATGGTGACGCCCCACATATTGACGATGACTGTGGCGCCGGTCTTTTTCAGCCCGGGCAGATAGTGTTCGTCATTGAGAAACTTATCCACGCCGGGGCCCTGCAGACCGATGGCGTTGAGCATACCTCCCGTCACTTCGGCGATACGGGGAGTCGGGTTGCCGTGAGAGGGAATACTGCGGATACCTTTGACCACGACGGCACCGAGACGGGAGAGGTCGTAGAATTCAGCGTATTCCATACCGTAACCGAAAGTTCCGGAAGCGGTCATCACCGGGTTTTTAAGGGTGAATTTTCCAAAATCTACAGAGAGATCAGCCATTTTTCATATCTCCTTATTCAGCGTAAACATCAGCGAGTTTGAACACCGGACCATCGACGCAGGAGCGTTTGTAGACCCAGCCGTCAGCCGTTTCCGGAGCGGCGATCTTGACCACGCAGCCGAAGCAGGCTCCGACTCCGCAGCACATGAAGTGGTCGATGCTCAATTCACCATCGAGATTGCGTTCTTTCAGAATTTTTGCCAGAGCCATCAGCATCGGGTGCGGGCCGCAGCCGTAGAAAAAGAACTTCTTGCCCGGTTTTTCTGCAAGCAGCTGGTCGATGAGTTCTGTCACCCGGCCTTTGTGGCCCATGGAACCGTCATCGGTGGCAACTTTGACTTCAAAACCGCGTTCTTCGTAATTGCGGGTAAGGATGATGTCAGCCGCACTGCGGGCACCGAGGAGCAGAACTCCCGGCTGTTTGGAACGCTGGGTGAGCATAAAGGTCGCCGCCGCACCGTAGCCGCCGCAGACCGCCACCGGAATAACATCATCTTCCGGAGTGGAAAAGCCCACGCCCACGGGGCCGATAAGGTCGCAGGAGTCACCGGGAAGTTTCTCTTTGAGCCGTTCCGTACCGGTGCCGACCACCTTGTAAACGACGGTGATCTGACCGTTTTCAGCGTTGTGGATGCTGAACGGACGGCGGAGGATGTTGTCGTTGCGTTCGTCGATACGGACGTGTACGAACTGACCGGGACCGGACTTCGCCGCCATTTCCGGCGCATCGAAGCGGATGCGGTAGTAATCATTTTGCAACTGTTCATTGCTGACAATAAATGCTTTCATGTTATAACCCTTCTGGTTGAATTTTACGTTCGGCACGCCCTCGTTGAGCATTTTAGTGCCGTTTGGATCGAATGTTTTAAAATTGCGTTATAATTCCTTATTATGTTCGGCACGCCCTCGTTGAGCATTTTCGTGCCTTGTCTGCGGACATCTGTTCGGTCGAGTACAGTCGTACACTCCCTCGCATCTGCCTTGACAAAACACGCCCTGCTCAACGATCATCGTGCCGGTTGGATCATGGTTTGTATACTAAAATTTTATTTTTATTTCTTTCGTTTACAGTTGCTGAATTTTATATTTTGCGCAAGCAAAAGATGAAATTCATACTTAAAAGTTTTTGTAAAAAGGATTGGGGTTTGGGGAAAGGGAAATAAACTTTTTTCAAAAAGTTTTTGTCCTTTCCCCAAAAATAATCATTGTTTTAACCTTTAATTTAAATATGGATTATGTTTTCTTTCAAAGCCGACGGTGGTGGAGCCGCCGTGACCGGAAATTATTTCGATATCATCGGGCAGAGTTAAAATTTCATTTTTAATGGATGAGATCAGCGTTTCATAATCACCTCCGGGGAGATCGGTACGGCCGATGGAACCGCAGAAAATGGTGTCTCCGGCAATGAGGAGCTGTTTCTTTCCGTCATCAAAAAGAAAACCGCTGCCGCCCATGGTGTGACCGGGGAGATCCAAAACTTTTCCGCAGGGCAGGGGGGCAAAAACGGTCGCAGGCGGCAGATCTTTCGCCGGAGGAAAATAGGGGAAAAAGCAGTTTTCGGGACTGGCGTACATTGCGGCATCGGCGGAGGCAACTTCGACCTTTTCCACATTGAGAGCTCTGGCGACTTCACCGCAAGCGGAGATGTGGTCAACGTGGGCATGGGTGAGCAGAATTCTTGCCGATTCAAAGGGAAAACTTTTGGCGGCAGCGATGATGTCAGCCGCATCGGCGCCGGGATCGATGACCAGCAGCACTTTTTCATCTTCAAAAAAGACGAGCGAACAGTTGGTGGCAATGGAGCCGACCGGAATAGTTTTGACGGTGAACATGGATTATTTCTTCCTTTCTTCGAGGATGACTTGTCTTAATGCGGGAGTATTGAGCAGTTTATTCAACTTGAGCAGTCTGGAGTACTGATCCGGTGAAATCGTTTCAAACGGCAGATACAAATGAACACGGATTTTCCGTTGTTTATCATCATCCTTGCGGGAATAGCTGAAACTGGTCGGCCACGGATCGTTATTGCTTGCTTCGGAATAATATTCCGTTTCCGGTTGGACAAACGCCAGGTTGTCCGGAATGGTCAGGTAATAAGTCATGGTAATATCATCTGATTGAATGCGTTGGAATGGAAGGATGCGTTTTTCTCCGGAAAGCCGGAGTTCGGAACTGATCCGCTTGTATCCGGGCAGTTCAAAGGTGTAAAATTTGCCGTTTTTACTCAAAAAATCTGCGACGGTAAAATCGTAACTTATCACCGCCGGTTTGCTGAAATCACAGTTCTTCAAAACTGCGCTTCGGGAAATATCAGAACAGCGGGATTGAAAAAATTGCTTCATCTCTTCCGGAGTTGCTCTCTCCAATTTGCGCCGGAGCTGTTCGGCATAGATACCGCTGAAGCTTTCAGTAACTTTGATTTTTGCACTGAATTTTGAGGTGATTTCAATTTTTGCTGTAATGATACGCAAATTAGGCGAAATCACCGGATGGAACAGCGGCAAGCCGGTTTCAGCAGTACTGAGATTTAGTACAGTTGAATAGTCGCTGAACAATCGCGTGGCGTGGTAATAACGGCTTGAATCGTTGAGAAAAAAACGTTCAAAAAGCGGCAGGCGCAGGATTATCCGGTCAAAGGTGTGACAGGCAACAAACCTTTTATCATCAAGCCGCTTGTTGTCCGGGATCGGGGAAACGGCGAAAAACTCAAATGCCAGATTGAGAGCCTTGCACAATGCTCCGTAAAGTATGGCACGGTCAGCGGAGTTGCCGATACCGGACTTCAAGGTTTCTCCGGGAGTGGAGAAAATCGACCACGGAGCTTCATTTAAAGCAGGCCCGGCTTCAATGATATTTTCGGTGACAAATTTGTGGATATTTTCCGGAGTTTTGAGTTCTTCGGCAAGTTTTTTGATTTCGGGTGTGATCACAATTTTTTTATGCAGAGCATCATTCAGAGCAAAGGCGAAAGCAGCCGGGTCAGTGGAATGTACTTTCAATGTCGGTACACACTCCGAGAGAGCAGGGGCAGAAGATTCCGGAACGATTCCGGGTTGATCGGTGATGATGGCAGTTAAAGTTTTATCATCTCCAAAAGTTGTGAATTCGATCGGTTTTATACCATAAAAATCAACATTTTCCGCCGCATTGACCGTTATCTTGCGAAGCAATGCCGGTTCGGTGGTGCGGGAGGGCATTTCGATGTAGAAATATGGCTTGTCTTTGACTTTACGCTTTACGGTGTAAGTGACAACGCTTCCGGGTTCAACGCCGGGGAAGGCGGCGGTGAGTACCTTTCCTGCCGGATAGCGTTTCGCAGCAGAGGCCCAAGGTGCATCAAGGCGGTTGATCTCTTTTTCTGAAAGAATATGTTTTTTGCCGTCCGGGGTGATGAATTCTCCGGAAATTTCCACATCTTCCATCAAAGGATGATAAGGGATGTTGACCGTCGAATATTGCACCGCACCGCCGTAGGTGAAAATTTTCCGCTTGACGGTGCGGATCTCATCCCAACTGTTGGTGCTGTGCAGTTTTATCGTGCGGATGTCGGAAATTATCAGCGAATCCGCTCCGGGATAGTCGGCTTGCGAAAGCTCTTTTTTCTGCGGGGCAGGGGTGAACTGCACCAGTGGCAGCTGTCTGGCGGCAGTGTCAAATTTTGCAAGAGCGGATTTCGCTTTGAGGTAATCTGACGGAGACAATTCGGCAGTGTCGATAGCAAAAAAGTTTTTTCCGGAAACGGTCATACCGTTTTGTGAAATTTCCCGGCTCAAACGCAGTACATTTGCAATGGATACATCGACCTTTTCCGGAATGGATTTAACGGTGACTCCGGGGGCAAGTTTCAGCGTAAAGTTTTCGGAAACGGCACGCGGCAGTGCTTCGAGCGGGAAACGGCGTTTTTCCAGCTTGAGGGCACTATACAAATTGCGGATGGTACCGAAACGCGAAGCAAATTCCGGCAGGGAGAGGGGCGCAAGTTTGCTTTCGCTGATAAAATCCGGTGCAGTGTATTTCAACGTAACTTTCAGCGGCTGTGCCATATTACGGATGTTGGCAGGAGTGACTACGCACTCACTTAATGTCGCTCCGGGGATGATTTCCCGCAACGCCCCGGCAAAATAGCGGCGGATCTCCTCCGGCTTCCACTCCGAAAAGGTCGCCCGGTACATCTGGTCGTGGATCCCTTTGAAATCCATTTCAACCTTGCCGGAAAGGATGTTGCCGGTAAGTTCGGCATGATTGTTTATCGCAAGCAGATTGTTTTCTGCCGGGAAGACCGGACTGCGTTTCAGTGTGGTCGGCTTTTTGGTCGCAATGAGATAACTGCAGTTGCCCTGATAGGAGGGAAGCAAATCGGTGGTGGTTTCAAAGGTCGGATCCATTAAAATATCCTTGCCATCCTTGCCCTTGACTCCGACAATGGCGTGGTTGAAGTAGATGTTGGGAACTTCCGCATCTTTGGGATAACCGGACATGAACAGCACCGGATAGGCTTCAAAACCTGCGGTTTGGAGCAGACTTACCAGCAGAGCCGCCTTGTCCCGGCAGACTCCGTGGCCGCGTTCAAAGGTTCGGGAAACATCGTGCGGCTCATAGCCCGGGGCGTTCTCCTCGTCGGTGATGCCGGTGTAGCGGATGCGCTGGGAAACATATTGGAAGAGCGCGTAAATTTTTTCCATGTCGCTCTTTTTGCCGGAAACGGTTTGAGCAACAAATTTTTTCATTGCCGGTGTGACCGCCGCCAGACGCGGAGCGCACAAATCAGCGTACCACGAAGCAATTTCGCTCCAATTTTTGGCAGTACTGGTCAGCACCCGCATGGCGCAGGCGTAGACGGGCGGCATTCCCGGTTCAGGGATAAGTTGCGGAACATCTTTTGCCTGCCAACGGTAGATTATACGTCCGTTTTTGGGGGTTGCGGAGTATTTCAAACATCCTTTGACCTCATCTTTAACAGCGATGGATTTCAACGGGCGGTCTGCCGGAGCATCGATAGTGTAGGTGTAGTTCTCAATCGGGGTGTCAGATTGAAGTACCGCAAAGCCGCTCCACTGGCCGGGGATCCGGGATTTGAAACACTCCTCCTGTATGGTCACATTGAGGATGTCTCCCACTCCCAGATCGGGGACGGTTATGGACAGCTGTTTGCTGTTGGGATCATAGATTCTCACACTCATCTGGCTGTGGTCAATGGAAATGACCGCAAGTTTTGCCGGATCAAGCACAATATTTTTGCCATCCGGCTTGGTCACACTCAGTCCGGTAACGGTGATTTTTTCATAATGGGTGTGGAACCGGAAGGTCAACTGCCGCAGTTCCTCTCTGCCCTTTTCGGTCAGTACCAGATAGGAAAATTTATCCGTTGAAGTCGAACTGCCATCGGCATTGTACCGGATGTACTCATCGTCATTGAGCAAAACGGTGTTGGCATTGGGGTAACGGCTGCTCAATTTTGCTGCCGAAGGCACTGCTGCGCATCCGGAAAAGATGACAACCAAACTCCAAAGCAATATAAAAAATCGTTTCATAAATAAAAAATCCTTGTGGTCAATATATAAATATACATTAATTTTATGAAAAATGGAAATGATTTCTCGGAAAAATTTGAAAAATCATACTTTTGCGGTTATATTTAATGAAACACAAGATTTTTAATCACATTTTTTGAAAGGAATTACTATGGGTCAGCAACACAACAAGATGATCAAACGCCGTCGCCGCAAAGCTTATCTGGAACGCATCCGGGAACGGGTCAAAGCCCAGATCGCCGGCAAAAAGTAATTTTTGCGGTCTGTTTGTTATGAATCAATGCCGGATATTGCGCAGTGCGGAGTATCCGGCTTGATCGTTTTTAAGGAGAAATCATTATGAATATCCGTATCGGGCAGGGATTTGATGTACACCGTTTTGCCGAAAACCGGGATTTGATCCTCTGCGGGATAAAAATCCCCTGCGAAGTCGGATTGCTCGGACACAGCGATGCCGACGTGGCGATCCATGCCCTGATGGATGCTTTGCTCGGAGCATTGGCATTGGCGGATATCGGGACCCATTTCCCGGATAATGATGCTTCGTTCAAAAACATCGACAGCACTCTGCTGTTGAAAAAAGTGCTCGCTCTGCCGCAATTTGCTCCATGGCAGATCGGCAATCTGGATATCACCATCATCGCTCAGAAACCGAAGCTTGCCCCATTCCGCGAGGCAATGCAGAAACGCATTGCCGAAGTATGCCGGCTTCCGGTTGATGCGGTGTCGGTCAAATTCACCACCACCGAGAAACTCGGATTTACCGGGCGCGGCGAGGGAATCGCCGCAAGTGCAGTTGTACTGCTTGGCAAAAAGGATGGTGAACAATGAGCCGGAAAAAATTTTTTCTTGCTTATGGAATATTGTTTTTTGCGGCATTGCTTCTGCGTTTGACCATTGCCGCCTTTGCCAATTACGGTGAAATCAAAACTGTCCGTCCGGATACCATCGGATATCTGACTCCGGCAAGGTCGCTGGTCGATAACGGCACTTATGAAGGTACCCGCCGTCCTCCCGGATTGCCGATTGTGGCAGCTGCGGTATTCAAATCGGGCGGCGGAGAAAAGGTTTTAAGTTTTCTTCTGGCCGGGATCTCCGCATTTTCCGTATTGGCGGTCGCCCGGGCTGGATTTCTTTACGGCGGACATCCGGCCGGATTGATTGCCGGGACTTTGTACGCTTTGAATCCAACTGTATTGGGCAATGCTCCGCTGTTGCTTACCGACACTCTGGCGGGAGTTTTTGCTGCACTGCAGTACTGGTTTTTTCTGGAATTCTACCGCAGAAAACGCTTGAGCGGACTTTACGGTTGTACTGCGGTTGCCGCCTTGGGAGTGCTTATCCGCCCGGTGAATCTGCTCTTTATATTGCCTCTGCTCTTTTTGCTTGCGGTGATGCCGGAGATGAAATGGCAGAAAAAATTGCAGCATGGAACTGTTTCGGCATTACTGTTTTTTGCAGTGATTTTCCCGTGGATGTTCCGCAACGCTGCGCAAGGAGCCGGTTTCACCATCGATACCAATACCGGAGCGATGTATCATCAAAATGGAGCCATGCTGCTGGGTGAAGTTACCGGCCGCGGTTACGAATTTGAAAAACAGCGTATTCTAAAGGAGCAGGAGGAGCTCTTTGCAGATACCGTCCGTTTCCCCAATGAAAAGAGCCGGGAGGAATACCGGATAACGCAGTACAAAATTCTCGTAAAAAAGCACTTCCGGATATGGCTTAAACAGCAGATGAATTATCAGATCCTTTTGCCGGATATACCGTCACTGCTGGAGTGTCTGGGGATCAGTTCCTCCGACCGGGGAACGATGGCGGTTTTAAAAGAGCAGGGGATCATGGCTGCTGTGCGGCACTATTTCGGGAAAAACTGGTTCGGTATTATGCTTGCGGTTCTGCCGCTGATCGCAGTGTCGCTTCTGACCTATGCCGGAAGTTTTGCCTTTCTGGTATTTTCATTCAGAGAGTTGAAAAGCCAATGGATGGAAATTTTTATTTTTGCCGCCTTTGTCTACTATTATCTGTTTCTGCCGGGGGCGATCGTTGCACCGCGTTATCAGATTCCGGCTCTGCCGGGACTGGCGGTAACTGCGGCGATGGGAATAGCTGCCATCCGGAAAGTTTTGACTGCACGTCGGGGGTTCGGGGATGAAAAAACTCTGGAATGCAGCGGGGATTCTGCATCTTGAAAATTTTTCGGCATTGGCCTGGGGAGCCGGTACCGGTGCTGCGGTCGGATGTGATTATTTCCCGTTTTGGGCGGCTCTGCTGTTGCTGCCCGGGATCATTCTGCTGAAAAAGGTGCCCCGGCGGTATTTTCTTCTGGCATTTCTTTTGGCTCTGCTTTCCGGAATTTCCTATTCGGCCCGTCAGGAGAGGATCACCCGTCTCTTTTTTCGTCCCGGTCAGGTGCAGGGGACGGTCATTATCCGGGATCACCGGGCGACCCGGGTGGATGGGATCCGGCTTCATTCGAGAGTGCGTGGTGAATTGCGGGTTCCCGGGAAAAATGAAGCTCTGCCGGTACTGCTGACGCTTACTCCGGAATTATCAGAATCCGGAGTTCTTTACGGTGAAAAGTTCGCTGTCTCTGGAATATTGCAAACTCCGCTGTGCAGCGGGTTCTATTTTGATGGCAATGATATTTCCGGACCGCTGCCGCCGCCTTATGGTAAAAATTATCTGCTCCGCCTTGATCGGGCCGATTTTAAAGGGAGTGATTCGGGATTTGTCCGCTTTTGTTTTCTGCTGAGAGAAAAGTTGTTGAAACATCTGATCTCCGGGATCCGTGACAGTGAAAATCAAAGTATGGCAGCGAGGCTTTTTCTCGGAGCTTCCGATGGAGGCAGTGTTGAGCAAAAGAAAAACTTTGTGCTGGCCGGAATCATCCATCTGTTTGCTGTTTCCGGAATGCACGTCGGAGTTCTGGCATTGGTTTTCCGGATGCTTTTCGGTTTTCTCAAGTTCAGGATCCGCAATATTTTGCTGGCACTGGTCGTGATACTTTATGTCATGTGCAGCGGATTGGCGATCCCCGCTCTCCGGGCCGGAGCGATGATCGTCTGCTGGTGTCTGTTGCGGGCGTTTCTCTTTTACACACCCAATTGGAACATTCTTTCATTTTCATTCTTTTTGCTTTGTGTCATTTCTCCGGAAGCGGTCGGTGAACTCGGCACTCAATACTCCTACGGCATCACCGCCGCATTATTGTTGGGAGTTGCCGGATTCCGGGAATGGCAGAAACGTGCCGAATTTCGATTCAAGCTGATGCCGTCAGCTGCAGCATTGACGTTCCGGTACCGTCGTAATTGGCTGCGCCTGCAGCGTTTTACCACGCTGCTGGTAGCTGCGGTAATCGCTTTTGCAGGTGGAACCATGTTGACGGCGTTGAATAATTCGCTCTTTCTGCCCGGAAGTATCTTTACCAATCTCATGACGGTGCTGATCACGCCGTTTATGTTCGGTGTATTTATTTTCAAGCTGGGATTCGGGTGGTGTTTTGAACTTTGCAACACCATCGGAGCCCGTTTGATCGAAGCCGGATTTGCGGTATTGAAAAATATTTCCTCAATATCACTTGAGATATTTTCTCCTCTCTTTTCTGCAAAACCGGCAGTTTGGCTGATCATTCTCTTTTATCTGCTTTTCTTTGCCGCACTCTGCTGCCGCCGGAGAATACCCGGAATTCTGCTGCTGTGTGCCTCCATGTTGCTGATAGTACTTTGTCCGCTGCAGAAAAAGTTCATGCCTGACCGCTGGATCGTGGTCGCCGGAAGTTCTGAACATCCGCCATTGATCGCCTATGCCATGCCAGCTCAATCCCGGGCGGTGATATGCAATATGCCGGATTCTGCAAGTGCGCTGAGTGTGGCCTGTGAATTGCAGAAACTCGGATGCGGTGAAACGGAGTTATTCTTTTCCCGGGGAAATTCAGCGGCAAGTGCCGGAGTGAAGAGCTTTCTGACCAAAATGGATCTTGCGGTGATCCATCTGCCAAGAGGAAAACATACCACGTTTTTCAAAAAGAATCTGGCCGTGGCAGAGCTCAGTTGGATCCCCCCGGAAAATCTCAATGATATCCGTCAGCCGGAGATCGGATGTGACGGCAGATTTTTGAAGTGGTCACCTCATAAAGGCGTTGAAATATCTCTGATGAAATCGGATGGCGGCTGGCAGATTTCTGTTACCGACCGCTGCGGCAGAACCCGGAAACTGCTGCTGCCGTGGAGCAACTGGCCGCTGGTGTGGAAATCTGCGGAGTGATCCCGGTGGGATGATTGCAAAAAAACTGTTTATTTTTCGGGGAAAATGATTGAAAATTACCTTCTTTTGTTCTATATTAACCTGAAGGTGTTTTCTGTTACTTTTTATTTGGTAATATTATGTTTTTTGATTCTTCATTGACTGTGGTCGGATTGCTGCTGCTGGCAGGGGCTCTCTCCTGTAAAATCTCCAGCCGTTTCAATCTGCCGACATTGCTGCTCTTTCTGGCGGCTGGAGCGATAGCAGAGTGGCTGCTGCCCATCTCCGGAGAGAAATATGTCGGTTCGATCAACAGTTTCGGTATTCTGGCAATGGCTTACATCCTCTATTCCGGAGGCTTGGAAACCGATATCCATGCCGTCAAATCGGTCGCCCGGCGGGGGATTATGCTCGCCGGTCCCGGTGTGGCTGTTACGGCATTGATCCTTGGATGCGGGTGTTATCTGATTTTTGGAAAATCATTCTCTTTTGTGTGGTGTTTGTTGCTGGGAGCGTTGATATCTTCAACTGATGCTGCAGCGGTGTTTGCCATTCTGCGTGGCAGAACGGTCGGTTTGAAAGGCGATCTGCAGCCGCTTCTGGAACTGGAATCCGGAAGCAACGATCCGATGGCGGCATTTCTTACTCTGCTGCTTTGTTCACTGTGCACCGGAAGCGACGACATGGCGTGGTATATTGAGATCCCGATGATATTTTACCGCCTCGGCGGCGGAGTGCTGATGGGGATATTTGCCGGATGGGCCGGGAAATATCTTTTTCGGATCAAGCTTGATTTTGAGGGACTCTATTTTGTGATAAGCGTAGCTCTGGTTCTGCTCTGTTACGGTGTTTCGCAGCTGCTGCAGACCAATGGATTTATGGCATGCTATGTTTGCGGAGTGTGCATGAATGGCGTTTCCTACAACTACAAACACGGACTTTCCAAATTTCACAATGCCGTTGCGTGGCTGATGCAGATCGGTCTGTTTATCCTGCTCGGATTTCTTGCCCAACCGGAAACCCTGTTTGAATCCGATGTCTGGATACCGGGGATCGTCCTCGGTTTGCTGTTGATGTTTGTTGCCCGTCCGGTGGCGGTATTCGTCTGCCTTGCGGCAAGCCGTCATACCTGGAAAGAAAAACTGTTTATCTCATGGGTGGGTATCCGGGGGGCGGCTCCGATCGTACTGGCAACCTTTCCGCTGGCATTGGGCGTGGAAGAGGCGGCGACGATGTTCCGTCTGGTCTTCTTTATGGTCATTCTTTCGGTGGTGATCCAGGGATGGACTCTGATGCCGGTGGCTCGTTTGCTGAAAATGGATCGCCTGATTTCCGGGAAACGGGAACGGGCTCCGTTGGAACTTGAAATCATGCATGGAAATTGTGATCAGGAAATGCGGGAATTCGAGGTCTCTGAATCCTCTGTGCTGTCTGGCAAAACTCTCGCTCAGATCGCATTCCCTGCCGGAGTGCTGGTCACGATGATCCGCCGGCAGGACCGGTTTATTCCGGCTCACGGCAATACCACGATTCATGCCGGTGACGGTCTGCTGGTCATGGCCGAGGGAAAATTATTGAAATCGCTTGAAGTCAAATATTTTAAAAAATAAATATATATCGGGAGAAATTATTATGGAATTGAAATTCTACAACACCTTGTGCCGCTCTCTGGAGGAGTTCAAGCCTCTGGTCCCCGGCACCGCCAGAATGTATACCTGCGGACCGACCGTTTACAATTTTGCTCATATCGGAAACTTCCGGGCATACACCTTTGAAGACATCCTCCGCCGGACTTTGGAATATTTCGGTTACACGGTCACTCAGGTGATGAATCTTACCGATGTCGATGACAAAACCATCCGGGATTCCAAAGCGGCCGGATTGCCGTTGGATACCTTTACCAAAAAGTACAAAGAAGCATTTTTTGACGACATCAAGACCTTGAAAATCGAATCTGCGGAAGTTTATCCGGCTGCAACCGGACACATCCCCGAGATGATCGAACTCATCAGTAAACTCATGGAAAAGGGCTTCGCTTACAAAGCCAGCGACGGATGCATCTATTTTTCCATCGCCAAATTTGATAAATACGGTCAGCTCGCCCGGATCGACCGGGATAATCAGCGGGACGGCGTGCGGATTTCCAACGATGAATACGCCAAAGAT
>JAZRNP010000057.1:0-6838 GCA_045648225.1 Victivallaceae bacterium
CCGCATATATGACCGGAGCCTTGTCCAATGTCTTTTTCTATCATCCGGAAATCGGCATCGGCAGCCGGACTCCGCAGCTGGCGATCGAAGCTGCCGGAGGAAATCCGGATGTGATCATCCCCATGTTCATCCGTGAAGCACTGCCGCCGGTCGTACTCTATTTGTTTTCACTGACGATGCTTTCGGCGGCGATGTCAACATTGTCCAGTTTGTTTCACGTTGCAGGCAGCTCGCTGGGGCACGATATCTGCGGCAAATTCTGCCGCAAACCGGAACAGGCGATTATCATATCCCGCCTCGGAGTCACGGTTGGAATTCTTTTGAGCGTATTTTTTGCCATTGTCATGCCTCCGGGAATGGTTGCCCGGGGTACTGCGATCTTTTTCGGGATCTGTGCAGCAGCATTTCTGCCATCTTACGCTGCATCGCTCTATTGGAAACGGGCCACTGCGGCCGGAGTTTGGGCCGGAATGGCGACCGGAACATTCTTTTCGGTATTCGGATTACTGTTCCTGCACCAGAAAGAAGCGGCAATGCTTGGAGTCTGCCGTTGGATTTTCGGTAAAGATGTGTTGATTTCCACCCATCCGTGGCCGGTAGTCGATCCCTTCATCTACTCGCTGCCCCTATCGGTCATCGTGCTGGTCGCAGTAAGCTTGCTGACCACCCCTCCCGATAAAGAGCATCTGGCCAAAGTTTTCGGGAAATAACTAACAATTGGGCTCCACATATAGTTACCTTCTCTCTGGGTAAAAAAGCGTTCATCTCTTTTTTCGCGATTATTTAATAACAAACTTGACAATTCATTTTTGCGAAACTATATTAATATAGTTTCTATTTGAACTTTGCGTCGTAAATTTGTTATAAAAACAGAGGATTTTATCATGACGATTGGACTTATTACTGCCGGCGGGGTTGGTAGTAGAATGCAACAGGCGATTCCCAAACAATTTATGACGGTTTTTGATAAACCGATCATTGTTTATACAATGGAAAAATTCGAACAACATCCCGCTATTGATGCGATCGCGGTAGTTTGCCTTGCCGGTTGGGAACATGTTTTGCTCAGTTATGCAAAACAATATAATATCACAAAATTAAAGCATATTTTTCCATCTGGCTCAGTCGGTCAGGAATCAATCAAAAATGGCATTATGGGTCTTTCTGAAATTTATGACGATGATACAATTGTATTGATCCATGACGGAAACAGAGTAAATATATCAAGTGATATTATTTCTGACTGCATTGCTGTCACAAATCAAAGAGGGTGTGCAATTGCAGCTATACCATGTCAAGAAGCCATTTTAGAAACAGCAGATGGAGAATCTTCTTGCGTTTGTTATCCGCGTGAAAATTTAAAAAGGACACAAACCCCTCACGGCTTTAGATTAAAAGACTTGATTTCTTTACATAAAGAAGCAGAACAAAAAGGAATAACAAACTCTGTGGCGAGTTGTACTTTAGCAATTATTCTTGGAAAAAAAGTCTTTTTTTCAGTCGGTTCAGAAAGGAACATAAAACTGACAACGCCGGAAGATGTTGATATATTTAAAGCACTTTTGCGAGGTGCAAATGAATAATATTATCCAAGCTGAATATGACAATATTATTGCTGCGATTGACATTTGCCAGTTAAAAAGTAAAGCAATCGTTGTCACAGGAGCAAATGGATTAATCGGTTCTTATTTAGTTGATTTTTTGCTCTATGCTGATTGCAAATATTGCTTGGATTTGACGATCTATGCGATATCTCGTTCAAAAGATCGTTTATTGAAGCGTTTTTCAGAGAATCACAAAAATTTAGTTTTAATTGAACAGAATTTAAACGAAGCATTTAAGCTTGATTTTAATCCTGATTATTTGATCCATGCGGCAAGCAATGCTCATCCGATCGCATTTGCTACTGACCCGGTGGGAACCATGAAAACCAATCTCATAGGTTCAATAAATTTACTGGAAAGCATTAAGGGTTGTAATTGTAAATTTTTGTATATTTCTTCCGGAGAAATCTATGGAAATAATGTGGATCATTATTTTTCAGAAAACGACCTCGGCAGTATTGACACAAAAATCGCCAGATCCTGCTATCCGGAATCAAAAAGAGCAGCTGAAACACTGTGCGTTGCCTATGCAGAACAATTTGGTATTCATGTAAATATTGCTCGCCTTTGTTATGTTTACGGACCAACAATTACCGACAGTAATTCAAGAGCAGACGCTCAATTTTTCAGGAATGCATTAGCTGGTGAAAACATCGTAATGAAAAGCGATGGGGCTCAAAAAAGGACATATTGTTATGTCGCAGATGCAGTATCTGGAATTTTACATATTTTGCTAAAAGGTAAAAACAAAGAATTTTACAACATCGCCAATACTAAATCGATAGTATCAGTTAGAGAATATGCGCAGACGCTTGCCGATATTGCCGATGTCAAATTAATTTTTAATTTACCGGATGAAATAGAAAAAAAAGGATTTTCAAAACCGGCAGATTCAATATTAGATGCGTCTAAATTGCAAAGCATCGGTTGGGAACCGATTTACGATATAGAACAAGGGCTAAAAAACGCTTATTTGGTGAAACAATGAAATCTTTTATTCAACAAATTTTTAACATAAAAAATATTGACAACGATAAAGTATTGGTGCTTTTTGGCAAACATTTTTCCATCAGCGGCAAATTGCTGAAAAGATTGCGCACTCACAATTATTATTTAGAGAAACTACTTCTCCAATGTGGTGATATCACGAAATGTAAGGTCGTCGATCAAAACATTGAGTTGTTGCAGACAATACGTTACAAGGCTTTTAAAATTTCAGCAAAGCTATTTGAGAAAAATGGAATAACCTACTGGTTGGATGGAGGAACATGTCTTGGTGCATTCCGCCATAACGGCTTTATTCCATGGGACGATGATATTGATATCGTTATACCGAGAAGTGATTGCCAGCGTGGAATAGAGCTGCTCAATGACTTTTTCAAACCGCATGGCTTAGCGATAAGAATCGGCAATCCCAAACCCAATGGGAAAAAGAATTCTCTCGTCCCGCGATTAATTGATTTAGAGACAAACTTTTCATTTATGGATATTTTCCCCTATGACTTTTCGAACAACAATACGCTCGACAAGGGATCATTACTCGAAAAATTGCATGAAATCAGAGAAAAATTCATAACAGATTCCCTGAAGAACTCTGTTTACAAAAACAAAAAGCAACTTGCTGATTACTACTCAGAATTACAAGACTTTTACAAAAAATATGAAATCTGTATCCCTGACGGTGAAAATAGTTATATGTTCAGAGCTATTGATTCAATGTCAAACTGCTTGCAGCAAACGATTCACCGAACCGATGAAGTATTTCCACTTCAAAAAGTTCGTTTTGAAGATGATTATTTTTATGCACCGGCTAATATGCAGAGTTTTTTGCAAAACATCAACGAAGGTCGTTATGGGGATATCATGGCATTTCCTCCATTGGATATTTTGATCCCGCATTGTGACAGAGAATTCAATAGCCATCAACACTTCATCAAAACAACATCTGTTGCAAAAAAGAAAATCGATGCGATTTATGAGGAATTTTTCTCCTGAATCGTTGCAGCGATTTCAATTACCATACATCAAAGTCTAGCCATCGGGAAATAACTGTAGGTAAACCGACAGCCCTCCAAAACAAAAATCGTCACCGATTGTATCAGCTGCAACAGGTGACGATTTTGTATTTCACACCATTATCTGGCGTAACTTGAAAATTGTTCCACGCAGCATTATATTAAAAAAGTCCGTTAATTTTCAACAAGACAAGGATAGAGATATGCACAGCACAGCACAGCACAGCACAGCACAGCACAGCACAGCACAGCACAGCACAGCACAGCACAGCACAGCACAGCACAGCACAGCACAGCACAGTGTTAAAGTTTCAATAATACTTCCATTCTACAATGTTGAAAAATATGTCCGGCAATGTCTGGACAGTATAATCAATCAAACCCTACAGGACATCGAAATCATCTGCGTAAACGATTGTACTCCTGATCGCAGTTTTGATATCGTCAGAGAATACGCTGCCAAAGATCCCCGCTTTCTATTGATTGAACATGAAACCAATCAGGGGCAAGGCATCGCCCGCAATAATGGAATTGCGGCAGCATCCGGAGAATATATCGGATTTGTTGATCCGGATGACTGGATCGAGCCGGATATGTTCCAAACCATGTATGACACAGCAAAAAAGCATGATGTTGATATGGTGGAAACAAGTTTCACCTCTTATTTTGAATATTTGCCATCTACGGAACAAAAACGATTCAAATTTCCTTTATGGGTACCTCAAGATGATGTTTTCAACTGGCATTTCGACTACAGATATATTTTCATGAGATGCCGTGCTGTATGGAATAAATTAGTCAAGACCGATTTAGTTCGCAATAATAATATACGGTTTGCCCAAGGTACTTTTGCAGAAGATCAGATTTTTACCATAAAATGCCGTCTATCAGCATCAAGAATATTTATTTGTCCGGCCAGTGTATATAACTACCGGAGAAGATTGGATTCATGCACTACAATTGGACTCCCTCCGGAAAAAGCTGCCGAACGTGTAAAACTGATTTCCCAAATAAAGGATTTTCTTGTCAAACAAAATGTTTACGAAGAATGTTTTGATGCATTTTGGAGATATGCTATTTCCGTAATGACTAAGTACAGCAAAAGATTGAGAAAATCAAACAAGCGGTTTTATACACAAGAAGCCTTAAAAATAGTTCCGCCCGTTTACCATAAATACTATCTTGAGCGCATGAATGACTATAAGAATATCTGGCAATGGATTTTTTCGGTAAAGAAGTTGAAGTTAGATACTTTCAAATACAAGACATTAACCATCTTCGGTATCAAAATCAAACTGAAACGCTGCCATTAAAATTTAAATCCGTGAAGATAAATTCCGTTTCCCCGTTGCAGTCAAGCCGATGCGATGATGAGGGAGTTGCCCCGAGTCTTCAACCGATTCAGAGTCCGGTGACTTGACAGGAGGTTGTCTGCGGGATGCCGATGCGTACTGTTTTGTAAAAATTTTCATATTTTGTCTTGCATAATCATCCTGCAATGGCTATATTACAACACATTGCGTGATGGCAACAGCCAGTTGCGGCATCAGTTTTTGTGCTGTCAGAGCCAAACACCGCATACACATATAAACAATTCCGGTCAATCGAATTTGAGGTAAATTAAAATGCCAAAGTATGCGGTTTTGAGTGATATTCACGGAAATTTGGAAGCCTTTGAAGCGGTACTCAATATCTGTTCAATCGAAAATGTTGAAAAGTTCCTCCTGCTGGGAGATATTGTCGGCTACAATGCCAATCCGGCAGAATGTATCGCACTTGCCCGCAGTTTGAATCTGGTCGCAAAAGTACGGGGCGATCATGACGATTATGCAATCAGAGGAAATACCGAAACCTCCGGATTCAACATCAACGCCAGAATCGCCATCCAGTGGACGCACGATCAGCTGAGCGAAGATGATATAAAATGGCTGAACCAGATGCCTTACAAAAAGATCATCCCCGAATGCAACGCAACTATCGTTCATGCCACGCTGGATGTTCCCGAGAACTGGGGTTACATCTTTGATGTCCAGCATGCAGCAGCCCACTTCACCTACCAATTCAAGCAGGTCTGTTTCTGCGGCCACACCCATGTGCCGGTGGCATTCGACAAAATCCCGTTTGCCACCAGCGAACGCCGTATGGTGGAGCGGATCCCGGCATGGGAAGGTGAGATCATCGATGAAGATACGGAAATCGATTTCAGTATCGCCGACAAAATAACAATCCATCTGGAAAAAGGTCACAAGTATCTGTTCAATATCGGCAGTATCGGACAGCCCTGCCACAATGACCCGAGAGCAAGTTTCGCGATTTATGACAGCGACGCCCAGACGGTCACCCGCTATCGTATACCGTACGATATTGCAACCGCCCGGCAAAAGGTGCTGCAAGCCGGTTTGCCGGCAATTTCACCCGACGACATCTGCAACGATTTTTCGCTCAACGATATAATTTCTTTCGACCCTTGCGGCAATGAATCAGGGGAGTGTCCGAAATGCCCGGCCACGATTGCCCGCCACGGAATGATAATCGGGATCCTGTTGAGTATTTTCGCTGCGCTGCTTCTGCCGTCGGGAACAGCGGCCCGCGGAGCTTCAACCTTTTTCGGCATCTGTGCCGCAGCATTTCTCCCGGTTTATATAATGACAATCTACTGGAAACGGACTACTGTTGCCGGAGTGTGGGCCGGCATGATCGCCGGAACACTTTCATCGGTTTTCCAACTGTTGTTTCTGCATCAGAAAGATGCGAGTCTGTTCTGGCGGGCAGTCAATTCCTGGGTTTATTCTCTGCCTTTTTTGATCATTGTTCTGATCGTGGTAAGTCTGCAGACTGCCCCTCCGCCCCCCGGAGGAACATCCCACAGAAAATTTTGATGAAGAATTCCGGTAAAAAAATCGGTTTTCATCTTGCATAATCACTGTCGGGTGGCTATATTATTAAATGGAACGCTGTGGACGCGGGCAATCGCGGCATCGGATTTTATTGCCGGTGTTGAGGAAAGTCCGGACTGCACAGAGCGGGGAGCCCCTTTGAAAAGAGGGGTGCTGCAGACCATATTCTGCGGTAAGACCAGTGCAACAGAGAGCAGACCGCCGGAGTTTCTCCGGTAAGGGTGAAAGGGTGGGGTAAGAGCCCACCGGGCGGTAATGAGAGTTCCGCCGCATGGTAAACTCCTCCCGCAGCAAGACCAAATAGGGGACGAGCCGTGGCTCG
>JAZRNP010000058.1:0-2358 GCA_045648225.1 Victivallaceae bacterium
CCGACTTCCCTCGCCTTTGCTCCGACTGACAATGATCTGAAATGGGCGAAAAAAATCGCCGATATGAAACGCTTTGAAAACCACATCGGTATCATCGTCACCCACTCCTATATGCGTGCCAATGGCATTCGTATCGAGAAGGAAAAATATGCTCTGAGCAAAGCGGGCGGCAACCCCGGCGAGCAGATCTTCCAGAAATTGGTCTATCCTGCAAAAAACATCCGCATGGTCGTCTGCGGTCATGTTTGCAAACCGGACAACTGGGATGCCGCAGTCGGATTCTCCTGGGCCAAGAACAGCTCCGGCAAGAGTGTTGCACAGTTGGTCTTCAACACCCAGGCCATCGGCGGCGGATTCAGCGGCAACGGCGGCGACGGCTGGCTGCGTCTGCTGGAATTCATGCCTGACCGCAAAACGGTCAAAGCGACAACCTTCTCACCGTTCTTCTACGGTTCGACTTCCACCAACCATCTGGCGTGGAAAACCGATGCCCGCAACCAGTTCGAATTCATACTGGAATAAAAATTAAAAGCAAGGCGTTCCGCAAGGGACGCCTTTTTTTAACTTATGAAAAAATTCTGTCTGTTCATTATGTTGCTTCTGGCAGCGGTTCATGGCAATTCAGCGGAGAGATCAACTATGTCCACACACGACAAAACGCTGGTAATTCTCATACACGGTTTCTGCAAAGGAGCCGACGATATGCAGTTCTGGAAAAAAGCTCTCGCTCCGGAGTTTCCGAATGTTATCACTCCGGATCTGCCGACAACCTATTCCAGCTTTGAGCAGTGCCTGCAGGAGTTGACCGCAGCCATCGATGCCGCTGAACCGGAAAAGTATGAGCAGATATTCATTGCCGGTCACAGTATGGGCGGCTTGCTTGCCCGGGAATATTTACAGCGCAATAAACCGGCCAATGTAAAAAAACTGCTGTGCGTGGGAACTCCGCACTATGGTTCAAAACTGGCTGATATTGCTTTATATATCCCGGGAGCCGGATTGATTTTCAAACCGCTGCACGCACTTAAACTTTCAGCCAGACGCCAATTGACCACACCGGAAATATCCGGGTTGGAAATCGCCGTGATCGTCAGTACCAACAACGGCCACTGGCCCGGCAAACTGTTTTTGAATAAAGAGGCTGACGGCTTGGTCGAACTGACTTCGGCACACGCCCCGGATGCCAAGCACATCTCCCACACCCAAGCCAATCATGTCAAAATGCAGTACGATCCGGAAACAGCAACACTGATAAAGAACTTTTTGCTCCACGGTAAATTTTAATTTGGATTTTTGATATGAAACAATATTTGCTCCGGCTGTTTTATTTGTTCCTGTTGCCGGGACTTTGCGGATGTGCAAAATCCGGTTTTATAGCAGTATCCATTTCAGGAAAAAATGATGGCGGCATCTATTGCATAAAATCAGAAAATAAAATCATTCACACTCCGCTTCCGGCGACCAACTGCATAATCAGATCCCGGAAAAACGGATTGTATTACGCCACTCAAAACGGAACCAGACATGATCGCAACGGCAAAGTCAGCGTTATACAAAAAAATGCCAACGGCACGGTCAAAATCCTGCAAACCGTATCGGTCGATGCGGTAACACCGTGTCACCTTGCTCTTTCTCCCGATGAAAAATTTCTCTACACCGCCAATTACAGCAGTGGAAACATCTCAGAATTTCCAATCAGGAACGGCGAACTGCTTGCACCTCCCCGCCTGATTCAGCACACCGGCTCCGGAGTAACAAAACGGCAAAAAGCTCCGCATCCCCATTTTGCCGGCTTCAATCCGGCAACCGGAGAACTCTTTATCTGCGATCTTGGCACAGATGAAGTTGTCATCTACCGGATCACTTCATCCGGTGCCAGGGTTGAATCAAAATTGAAGCTTGCCCCCGGTTCCGGCCCCCGGCATCTCGCTTTTGCTCCGGACGGCAAAACCATCTACGTCGCCAATGAATTATCCAGCACCGTGACCTCTTTTGTCAAGACTGCCGATGCGTGGCAAATGGTAAAAACGATCTCTTCCCGCCCGGAGAATCCGGCGGCAAAAAACAATTATCCGGGTGCAATCAAAATCACCTCCTGCGGTCGATTCTTTTTTGTCACCAACCGGGGAGATGATACGATTGCAATGTTTGAAACGCTGGACAACGGAGATTTCCGGCTGTGCAAAAATGTTCCATCTCAGGGCAAATACCCCAGCGACCTGCTGTTTGCAGATGATGAAACACTCCTCTTTACCGTCAACTTGAAAAGCAGCAATATCACCGGATTCCATTTGGACAAAGCAAACGGCGACTTAAAGCCGCTGTCACAGTCGATTCCCAAGTCGGATCGTAGCCATG
>JAZRNP010000059.1:0-43680 GCA_045648225.1 Victivallaceae bacterium
CACAGAACGACATGGCTACGATCCGACTTCATCCAATTTGTCCAGCAGAGCTTTGATCGACGCATAGGTGCGCGGAGTACAGCGGATGACCAGACGGTTCAGCACGCCGTCAGCGAAAACCCGGACCGGCTGACCGAAAACTTTGGAGTTCTGATCGGTTTCCATGTTGGTTCCGGCGTTGACGGTACTGGAAGGCGTGGTGGTTCGGATGGTGCTGCTGGTACGGCGTTGGGTCGGAGAGTTGATGGTTTCCATCCGGGTATTTCCGGTGTTGGCATCGATGGTAAGAGCAGTACCCTGAGTTTCAAAGATGATGGAAAGGGCTCTGGACAAATGCGCAGCTTTATTGTGGCGGACTTTGTAGACAAAGACGCTTTCCTGATCGTCGCTGCCGGCACTGTCGAGCAGATTGACCCATTCCCGGATCAAATTCACCGCTTCCTGAGTGGCGGCGGAAACCACCATCAGACGCATCCGGTCGAGGCCGACGACATAGACCGCTCCGGGTTGATCGGTACGGTCGCTGGATTTGTGGATTTTCAATCCGAGCACCGGCAGAATTTCCTGCAGTTCAAGGGCGACTTTGGTGGGCAGGACATGGTTGCACGGCACGACGGCACGGGGCCAGTCGGTTTTGCCGTTGCGGTCGAGGTATTCGACAAGTTCGCGGAGTTTAGGCATATTTTCAACGGAATCGCAGATCATCACCGCATTGGGGCGGGTGAGGTCGGCGACGATTGCACCGGAACCGAGGAAACTCCGGATCTGCCGGGAAACTTCGGTGCTGGTGGCATTGATCAGCTGCCGGTAATAGATTTCGGTTTTGGAACCTTTGCCGGAACGGTTATCCGGCTGCATGGCCAGTTTATTGAGGGACATGACCCGGAGCAGAGAATCTTCAACTTTGATACCGGCACCGGCAAGGAAAACCATCCGGTCAAAGGTGTTCCACAATTCCCGGCGGGTCATTTTGGAATTGAGGTTCAGTGTGACCACTCCTTTGAGGTCGCTGTCGGCAACGAAATTGAAGCCGAGCAGATCACCGAATGCGGAAAGCACATCCAGAAGCGGTGCGCTGTTGAATACCAGAGAAACTTCAAGTTCTTCATCGGCATTAAGGGCAATGAAATCTTCGTAAAATTTGGGAGCCGGTTTGGAGAGCTCTGCTGCGGTGGCCTTGGAGGGAGCTGCGACATTGAATTTGTTGAGTGCATCGGGAGAAACTACCGGACGCTCTGCATCTTTAGGCTGAACTTTTTCAGCGGATGCACTTTCGTAATTTCCCTCTTTGTTGTTGTTTTTCTGTTTGTTGCGCAAAAAGGCAAAGCGATCGATCTCCTTCTTTTTCACCGGTTCGGGTTTTGCGCTTTGACAGGCGGTCAACAGCAACAACGGGATCACCGCCGACACCAACATTATACGGCTATTAATTTTCAACATCCAACACCTCTGTTTTTTATATGTAAATTTTATTTTGTCAACTTGAATCGTTATCGTCTGGCTCCGCGGTAGCCGCCGCCACCGCCCTGATTGCTCTGGATGGTGCGCTGCATTTGCTGCATGGTGCGCATCATCTGTCCCTGCATTATCATCTGGGCCTGCTGGAACTGCTGGGTGGAATTCATTCCGGGACGGCGGCCGTTGTTGCCGCCTCTGTTGTTGCGGTTACGGGAGGGTTCCTGAAGCTCCAATTCGATGCGGTCGTTGCCACGGATCAACGTGGCTCCGGTGCGGGTGACTTCGGCAAGGGTGTAACCGTTACTCAAAGTTTCGCCGACTTTGACATATTGTTTTTCGGCACCGGAACTGCGTCCGGCGACCTGACTCCAGCTGGTGAAGCGTCCGTTGCCGCCCCGATTACCCATCATGCCACTGCGATTACCCATCATGCCGCCCCGGTTGCCCATCATGCCACCGCGATTACCCATCATGCCGCTCTGGAACATCATCTGGGCGAGATAGGGGTTGAATTGGCGGTTCTGGTTATTCTGACGGATGATCGCGCCTTCGCTTTTGCCGCACCGGAAGATTCCGACCAGAGTCAGCTGGGTTCTGGAACTGCGGACATTGGCAAGAGGACTGCGGATATTATTGAAAACATCGTGCGCAATGACCTTTTTTGCCGATTCATCGATATCGGCAAGCGGAACCACTCCGGAACGCTTGGTGCTGTCACTCTTTGAGGCTTTGGGCAGCGGCAGGAGTTTGAGCTGAGTGCCGGAATTTTTTTTGCTGTGTGCGGCGATATTTTTGGAAAATCCCCACAAAAGGACAGCTCCGAGGATGACATTGAGTGCGATCAACCATTTTCTCATTTGTTCACCTCTGTACTATTTTTTGCTTCTTCAGTTCTCCGGCCATGCCGGATCTGGCGCATTTTGGCGGCAGCTTCCCGGTCAAGTTGAGCCAGACTGGGGCGGGTGATCTGTAAGGCCCGGGGAGAGAGGGGGCCGTCATAACACAGCACCCGCAGGGCACCGTTGAAATTCAATCTGGTCGGCGGCACTTCCAGCCGGGTGGCCAGATTTGAGGCTCCGACGCCGGTGTTGCGGCGGAAACGGTAATCCGGCCGCAGATCCAATCTGCGCCAGCTCAAAATCGGTTCGATCTTACGCAATGCTGCGAGCAGATTTATGACATCGGCAATATCACCGGAACCGTTGATGTCGATTTCCGCATAGTAAAATTCGGTATTGACTCTGCCGGTGCGCACTGCGCCGATACCATTGAGCCGGAACTGTCGGGCAGCAGCAATATCGCCGATTCGACGCCGCAAAGTAGTTTCAACTCCGCCGTCATGACTGGTGATCCAGGAAGCGGCAGCGAGATTGCGGTACTGTTGTTTGACCTTGGCCATTTCCCGTTTTTCGGCGGCGTATTTTTCGTACTCTTTTTTCTGACGGGCGAGCTCTTTTTCCGCTTTGGCGATTTTTTCAGCGTTGGGTATGTTTTTAAGGAAGGACTTCCCGAGGGTGAAAAACAGGAAAATCTGACTCAGCACCAACAGGATGCATACGGCGATCAGCTGACCTTTGCGGGTTTTCAATGCGTCACTGATATTCATTTTTTCACCGCCTTGGGATCATTGCTTTTTTTGTTCGGGACGAGTTTCAATGTGATGGTCGCCACTGCGCTGTCCCCGGTTTGACGCTGCTGCAGTTGACCGATTTTCCAATAACCCAGCGGATTGATGATCCTGGGCAGATCCAGTTTTGCATCTTCACACTGGAGAACCATGTCGATGCCGCTGTCACTCCAACGGATGCTGGAAACCAGAACATTGCCGGGCAGGGCGTTGGAGAGCAGGGCGAATTTCTGAACGACATCGGGATCTCCGGCACCGGATTCGATGACCCGTTCCATCTCTTTCTGCTCTTTCTGCAATCGTTTGGAATTGCGTCTTGCCGAATCAATATCCCGTTTCAGCTTTTTATTTTCATTTTGTAAAGTGCGGTAACGGCTGTAGTCGGCTCCCCAGGTTCTGCCGAAGTGCCACAGAATGTTGATTCCGATAAGAATAAGCAGCAATGTGGTGACGATCAGGTGTCCGCGGTAGCGTACCGGGCGGAGTTTTTCCGGCAGGACTGCTAAAGAGTTCCGGTTCCGTTCAAATTTTCCGCAGGCGATCATCCGGGCGATGAGCAATATGGGCAAGATGCCGGAGAATCCGGTTCCGTTCTTGTATTCATCCGGGATGATGATAAATTTACTGATGACACTCTGCCAGGCTTCATTACCGGACTCTGCCTCCGGGGCACTGACCGGATTCCATGCACCTTTGTCAAAAGCGAATCCAGGTTCGATTTCGGGGATAAAGAGTGCCGGATCATCGGGGTTAACCGCCAGAAACGGATAGATGAAACCATCTGCCCGGCAGCCACTTTGAGTCATCTTTGCGCTGACACCGTTCAGAGAGCTCTCGTCAAAAACGTATACACCGACAGAAACCTGCAGATCATCTCCGGCAGGACTGGCGGCAAATTGGAACATCCTTTTTTCCGGAATATTCATCAGGTGGCGCGGCAGTTCGAGTTCCACTGCGCCCCGCTGCTCCCGGCTGGGAAGATCTGCGGATTTGAATTGGAAAAATACTCCGTCCGGCAAAGAACCGGTCAACAACAGCAGACCATCCCGGTGTTGAATTTCCTTGAGGATATTTTTCCAGGTTGCAGCCGGGTTTTCCCTGTTCAGTTCTGCTGAAGCAAAGCGGGACATTTTCCACTGTTTGTCGACACGCTCAAACCGTGCTCCCCGCACCGTGTCCGGTGTGAAAAACAGCACCGCAAAATTTTTTGTTCCGAGTAACTCCACCTTTTACACCATTATTTTGAAAGAGTGATCTTATTTTTTTCCAGAATCTTTATTCATGCGTTTCATCATATCAGTCAACAGCTGGCGGGCCTTGGCCGGATCCTGCTGGCGCAGTGCGTCATACTGTTTCATCTCTTCGGGGTATTGGGCCCGGAGCTTCCGGAAATCCGGACGCATAATGTCACGGTTGCTGCTGGGAACTTCCCGGTTGCGTCCCTCGTTCATGCTGATTTTGCGCTGGGGAATGAGTACAATATTTTTGGCTTTGGCAAGTTCAAGCAGCTTGGTGATACCGGTACGGGGATCTGCTTTGACTGCTTTCATTGCAGCGTCGTATCCGGCGGTATCTGCAAGGCGCAGTTTGATCAGGTTGCATTCCAGAGAAGTTTGCAGTTCAACTCCGGATTTTTTAGCCAGATCAGCATATTTCTGCTCCGTTTCGAGCATTATTTTGTCCAATGCGGTGCTTTCTGCCGGGAATTTTTCCCGGATCGATTCAAAAGCGATGATACGCTGAACACTTCCCATGAGGCGCATGGATTCCATCATATTTCTGCGGTCACCGCGCATATTTCCTCTGCCGCCGCGCATATCGCCACGTCCGCCTCGGAAGTTCTGCCATTGTCTGGGGGCAGGAGGAAGATCAGTTTCTTCTGCGATGACGGCAAAAGCTGAGAGGATGAATGAAGTCAGTAAAGCAAAAAATTTATACATAATTTTACTCCTTGAATGGTGTTGCCATATCCCTTGCATATCTTTGCTCTGTCCTCTTGAAACAAGGACATCCACATCCTTTTAACGCAACACCCTCCGGATTTATTCTGCTTAAAACAAATTAAATTGCGATTCAAAACCGTAAACATAACTAATCAATTATATACAATAACGCACAAAACGCCGGATGTCAACCGGGTAAACCCTTTTTTCAGCGTTTTTTCCCGAAAAAGAACAAATCACAAAGGAGCGATTTTTACGGGTAATGGGCAAGGTGAATCAATGAGGAGACCGGATGGAGTGATTGTCCGGAAATAAAAAGGACTGCGGCATCCCCTGTTGAGAGGTTATGCAGCAGTCTTGAAATATAGTTGCGGCTTATGCCAGAATAAAACGCTGTCCGGAATCAGACAGTTCGGTCAATGCCCAGACCAGCGCATCCATCCGGTCCGGACTGTGCCGGGATGTCCCCGGTGCGAATCCGGTCATCTCATCTTCGAGTTCCGCAAATTCGCCGACATGATGTACCCGTCCTTTTTCATAGAGGGCGGCTATCGGCTCGGCCCGGGTCAGCTTGCCCCGGGTGGCCCGAACCGGACGGAAACTTACATCCGGATCGAACTTGCGGAGCAATGCTTCGATCAGATCGCCGCCGTTGTTGACTTCTCCGGTGACCCGGTCGGCTCCCAGTGAGTGGTAAAGGGCGATCACCTGCTTGGCCCATTCCAGAGGAGTTCCATGCATGGAGTTGTCCGCAAGTACATAATAATCTCCGTCGCAGCCGTATCCGGCGGCGATGATCCCGGTGCGGTCGCTGTTGTCTCCGGAACTTACTGCCGGATCGACTCCGATGACGATACGTTGGAGTTCGGGCGGTGTGACTACCCGGAAAGGGTCGATCATGTTGCGTTTCCAGAGGGCACCTTCGACTTCATCGAGGAATTTTCCCTCGAGGAAACGCTCCCGCTGGCGGCGGGGGAGTCCGGCGAGAGTATTTTCAATGTATCCCGGAGGCAGATTATCGACATTGTCCAGTGGATTGATCCGCATGGCAGCGTAATTGCCGGGAATTTTCAGCGGCAGATTGTCGACCGGATCGATTTTTTCGACAAAGACCCGATAGGTCCAATGTTTTTTTCCGGGCGGGTTGCAGTCAAAGAGAGCCTTAGCGTCGAGCGGCGGGATTTTCTGGGCGAGCCGGGTGACTGCAGTCTGAACGCTGGAATAATCCAGTTCGGAACACTCATTGAAGTAGACCGTGACAAATTCTTTGCCGAGAATTTTATCTGCCCGGGAATCATCATCCAGCCCGATCAGCCATATTTCGGAACCGTTGCCGAATGAAAATACTCCTTCTGTTTTACGGTATTCGCAGTCGATGGCATCGTGAAATCTCTGCCTGAGCACTTTGGGCAAAGTATCGGCCCCGATGGTGCTGCGTACCGAATTGGCATAACGCCGGATGACTGCATGACGGGAACCGGGAGCACGCAGGGCCCTGATTACCAGAACACAGCAGAGCAGAAAGGTCTTGCCGGAACGGGAACCGCCGAAAAGCATGATATTCCGGCTTTTTCCGGAGATCAGTTCCAGAGCCTTTTGCTGGGCAGCGGTATATGAAAAATTTTCACGGTCAGACATGGTCAGTTTTCTGCAGCGGCCTGTTTGCTGCGGTTGCGCATGAATCGCTGACGTCCGCTGGAAAGTTTATACATGGTACTTTTGAGCAGAGCGGTCAATTCCGGACGGCTGGCGATGACATCCAATATTTTCCGGTGCATCGCCTGCCGGGAACAGCCGTGCATTTTGCCCAGATGAGATACGGTGCAGCGTTTTACAGAACGGTCTGCCGGAGAGATGATTTCGCAGATTATTCCCACGGTGTAGTCATCCAGTTCCAGCAAAAAACGGAAAAAACGGCTCAACATGGGAATCAGATCGGTGTATTGGCAATCATCAGTTGCATTTCCCGGTATATGAGTGAAATCGGCACATTCCGGCAGCCAGCTGTGAATTTCCTCATAACAAACGAGTTTGCTTCGGCTGTTGACCGAATTTTCGGTGGCGGCACAATAACTGCAGGCCTGACGGTATTCGCATTTCAGACAACGTTCGGTACGGCAATCTGGTTTGCCGAAACAAAAGGTGTAAGAATGATGTTTCTCCATAATCTTTTCCTTGAATATCATCCCCGCAGCAACGGACATACTGCCGGGAGTTCCGGTTCCGGAGTGAACCATGCTCTGGCCCGGGGTGAAATATGATTTACATTCTCATCGGTGGTGTTGCCTGCAAGAATGTTCGGATTCAGCAGCAGATATGCAGCCTGTTCAAATACTGCACAGCGGATGACACCGGAGACCGGTTCCGGCAGGGCTTCAATATTCAGCATTGCGGCGATATCCCGGGATGCAGTCTGTACCGCCGCCAGACGTTTTTCGTCAGGGAAAGCTGAAAATTCATCTTTGAGCAAATGAGCGGCAAAAAAATCGTCGGCATCTTTTAATGTCAGCATAGATTTTTCCTTGAAGTGGTGGTTTCTTTAAGTAGTGTTACGAGCGGCGGGAGGGGCGACCAGATGGGTGCCGATCAGTCGGGAACCGGTAAAAGTTTCCCGGCAGACAGAGCTGCCGGGAGGGATTCAGAACCTTTTACGCATTACGCAATGCGGCAATGGCTTCGGTGCTGGGCATCAGATTTTTGATGCGGCAACAACGCTGGGCGGCATTGCGGAATTCAAAGGTGAGTTCGCCGATGGCGACCCGGCGGATTCCGTCAAAACCTTTGGGAGTGGCATCGGTGTCGGTGATACCGCGTCCGGCGAGGTTGGAGAGCGCAAAGCACTGGGGATCGAGGATCCAGGCATCGCAGTCGGGCACATCCGGATCAGCCATGATGGTCATGCCGCGTCCGTTGATCTCATTGACGATGACGGCAACGTAGGCTCCGCGGCGGTCATCGGAACGCAGGATCTGGATCCGGTCACGGTATTCATTGGAGATGACCCGGGCCTGTCCGGGAGAGCAGAGGATCTGCATGGGATCACCGCCTTCGCCGAGGACTTTCTGGGCAGCATCATTGATGGAGAAGCTGTCCAGACGGGTTTTTCCGGCGTCGATGACCAGCGAATTTTCTCTGGTACCGAAGCAGTACAAACCGCCGGCTTCACCGAGGACTCCGGGAGCGGCTTCCACCCGGCGGCCGAAGAGGGCGACCCGGTTGAGATCACGGGCGAGTTCGGAGAGGGCAAAGGCGGTCTGGCGGTTGAGCTGATTGTCGGCACTGCCGTTGAGTGCGACGGCAAGAGAACTGCCGGAGATGACGATTTCTTTACGGAAGATCTGGGTGGCGTTCCATTCCACGCTGCTGCATTTGCCGGTTTCGTCGCCGTCGCCATTGGCACTGCCTTCATTCATCGGAGTGGAAACGATGATGAATTCCATCTTGTCTTCGAGGTCGCTGATCCCGGAGAGAGCGGAACCGTTGCCGGCTGCGAATTCGACGGCAACTTCCGTTCCGTTGACGGCGGTGATTTTGAAGAGGGCCGGATCTTCTTTTACAGCAATGAGCATTCCGGGAACCGCTTTTGCGGCATCGGCGGCACTGAGAGTCATGGCATTGCCGGAGATGGAGAGTGCGGTGAAACCACGGCCGGAGAGCTGATCTTCGACCCATTCGTGTTTGCGCTGAACGGCGTTGCTGCCGACACGGAAATTGGAGATGAAGCGCGGTTCATCCTTGATGACCGTGGACATGATGTCGGAAAGATCACGTTTGGCATTGGCGAAGCTGTAGGTGTAGAGCATCTGTTTTTCCCTTTCTTTAGGATTGTTTGGGTGATTAGATATTCTCCGCGGAGACGGAGTTGAGAGAATTTACAATGCGTCCGATCCGGTCACATCCGGAGATGTTTCCGGCATGATTGTGCGGAATTGCTTCCGGGATCGGGTGGTTCGGGCCCGGCGTGATGCGGGCATGGAAGCATCCGGGGGATCTGGCGGCGATTTCGTCGGCAAAAAGTTTTACTGCATCGCTGTCTTCGAGATCGATGTTGTGCTTTCTGGCGAGGAAATCGAAGTATTCCGGATCGGTACAGCCGGTTTCGGCGGCGATTTTTTCGATCCGGCAGCTGCGCCGGAGTTCCTGATGGCGTTCCTGAAGCTCAGCGTATTCATTTTGAAGTCTGGCCAGCTCTTCTCCGGCAGAAAAGTCCGGATCAAAATTTTCCAGAGTGCACTGTTCTTCAGGAGAAAGTTCTTCTCCGGCGAGAGTCCGTTTGATAAGTTCTTTGATATTCATGCTTGTTCTTTCCGGTTGATTTCGTCAAAGATTTCCTGTTTGCATTTGATGTTGAGCGGTTCGACGGCGTTGAGCAATTCGGTGGCGGTGTATCCCACGGCCCGGCGGAACGCATCGCCCATATCCAGCGAGGCCAGCTGGAGAAGTCCCGCAATGGCTGAATTGAGATCACGCACTGCAAATTTGCGGTTGTAGATCACCTCCGGCACCGGAATATCCAAATCGTAAAGGTGCATTATTTTCCAGGCTTCCAGTTCGGATTGTTCCAGGAGATCGGCCCGGGCGGCGAGGAACTGGCTGACATTCTGGAAATCCCATGCCTTGGATTCTGCACTCTGATTGTTTCTGGAATTATTGTGCAGAGCCAGACCGACGATCTCATACAGTTCCCGTTTGAGGTGCTCGTTTTCACTGCGGATGGTGGCCGTTTCCACTCCGGACGGGCTGATGTAGCGGCTGATACCTTTTTCGTCAATTGATTCGATGATGGCTGCACTGCGGGCGACAGTTGCGGAAAAGTTTTCCGATTTATTTCCGGAAGAGTTCAGTTTTTGTGCGCCCCGGGCGAAACTTTCCGATACCACCAGCATCCCGAACATCTGTTTGACCGTATTCATCTGGGCCTCGGATTCATTGTTGAGGATCGCTTCACTGATATGCACCACATCTTCAAACCAGTGGCCGCAGTCGATACCGAAACCATCCGGCTCGGTGACTCCGATCAGCGGCACAACTCCGGTGAGGTTGATGCCGGAATCGATCTCTCTGATCCCATTCGGAGTCTGTTCGTATAAGTGCCAGGTCTCCCGGGTGAAGAGCCGCCGCCGCCGCAGTTTGACCGGAGGAGAAAACGGATCGCAATTGAGCAGCTCCTCTTCGGCACAGATCGCCCAGAGCAGACGGCCGTCGGGAGCGTATGCCCAGTCGGTAACCTGCAGCGGAGAAAGAGTCCGGACGCAGGGACGCAATCTTTCTTTACGAGCCCGTTCTACTGACGGTTTTCCTTCGAAATTCGGCATATCGACCGCTAGCCATGCCCTGCCGTAGACATTGAGCAGTGTCGAAAGTTGTCTCATAACCTCATTGCAGCGCAGTCCGGAACGTCCCCAGTCTTCAACAAATCTGCAGTCGGCATTGCGTCGAACCGGGTCGATAGAAAGGACATACTGGGTGATTTTCTGAGCAATAGCCCGTGGATAGTTGAAGTAATATGCCCGCCGACGCCGTTCGGCAAATTCGATATCGATCTCCGAAACGTGCCGGATCAGAGCCTGATCGATATAATTTTTGCCTCCGCAGTAGGCTGCACGGGAATTTTTCCAGCGGTTTTCATTGGCGGCGTATTCCGGATGCCGTCGGTAAAAGATGTAATTATTCAATTTGTTTCTCCTCGTGATATGGTTCGGTCAGAGTCCGGCTTCGACCGGAGTGAGCTGTACGGTCACATTTTTCCCGGATGATTTCTTCTTGCTTCCGGAATGTTTCCACCGTTTGGGGCGGCGATTTTGCAGCCAGAACAAAGCGGCGCGAACATCCGGAGCGATCTCTTTGCCATTGCTGTCTTCATATCCGGTGGCCCGTTTGAGCAGAGCTGCTTCGACCATATCATCGCACAGGGCGTTGCGGCGGCGGAACAGCTCATCCAGTTCCGGATATTGTTTGCGGTAACGGCGCAAGGTCGAAATTGATACTCCGAGGAATCCGGCAGCATCGGCGGTGCTTTTTCCTGAATTCAGCAATCTGGCAAGTTCCGGAAGTTTATTCCGGACGATCTCCTGATATTTTGTGTTCATTTTCTGGATATTCTCCTGCGGTTTTGGGAACTTTACACTCAAGCGCAGGATCGTCAACACATTTTCGGTTGTTTTCTTTGAGAACTGCCATCAGACGGCCAAGACCGGCCAGTGAATAGATGTTGCCGGATGCTGAAAACAGGATTTTTTCTGCAGGATGTCGGTTTTTCATGATGTTCTTTCTCCGGGATGAAATGTTTTTTGCGTTTGTGCAATAAAAAAATATTTATCGTCCTTTTTTTAATTAAGAGATGTCTAAAAAATCAATCTAATTGCATGGATGCAATTTTCAAGGGGGTAAAAATGGTTTTTTTTAAAAAAAATTATGTGCTTTTCTTGCATGAACGCAATAGTCTGATTATATTTGAAGTGCCGGAAATCTGCCGGCATATAACAGTTGCAGTATGTCCAAAGGAGGAAAAGATTGAAAATAGATGATGCACTCCGGGCCAAATTGGTCGAAGCTGTGGAAAAATCCGGAGGTGCAAAGGCATTCTCTTTGCGTTGCGGCATCAATCCTGCCAATATTTCCCGTTACCAGCGTGGTCTTGTTCACAGTATCAATGATGACAATTGGGAGAAATTGGCACCTTTTCTGGGCATTAATCCCGGAGAGGGCGGCTTTGTTACCGACAATGAAAATGATGTTATCACGACCTCTCCGGAACTTACCGCCTTTATTGCCGACAGAATGAGATCACTCCGTATCCGCAATGTTGAGAAGTTGCGCAAAAAAATAAATTTCAGCAGCTACGAAATCCTCCGGCGTCAACTTTCCGGAAAGCTGAACTGGTTCGCCGATACCCTGTCCCGGGTTATGGAAGTTCTCAAAGTTGACGCTTCTGAACTGCCTTTAAGTGAAGCTGAACGCCGTCTGCTCGATCATGCCGCACTGAAACGTCAGGGCAGTTTGACGATGAAAGTCCTGCCGGTACTCGGAGGCATCGAAAACGGGAAACTTTTTATCGACGGCAAGGTGCCGGTACCGTTGGATGATGACCGGGATCTCCGGGCCTTCCGTATTGCCGGCAGTGCGATGCAGCCGGTGCTGATGCCGGGAGATGTGGTCATTGCAGAAACGGTTGCATCATCCTATGCGCTTCCGGAAAATTCCCTGGTGGTGATCCGCTTCACCGATCAGGCGACCGGAGAGGAACGCTGGGCCTGCCGCCGCTGCCGTCATTTGATCGGCTGCCCGTTGATTTTGAGCGGTGATGATTCTTCCGGAGAATTGATTCCGGTTTTTCCTGGGGATGTGATCTGGTGCGGTGTCATCCGCCGGAGGATCAGCGATTTCTGATAAATTACGGAAGAATTTCCCTGACGACCGGCGGTTGCGGTAGTGATTTGCGGATATCGCTTTGAAAATATCCGCAACGATGCTATATTAAACCGGAATTTGCAATCACCCCGGGGAAAGTCCGAAAATGAATACATTGGGCAGAATATTGAGTAAGGCGTTGATGATGGTCGCTGTTTCAGCGGCGGCATCAGCTCTGATTTGTTTTGTCAATGCTTTTTTCATCCGTCCGGACAGTGAAAAAGAGGCCATTATTCAGCAGGAATTGGCAAGTAATTGTTACCAGATCGAATCTATTTGCGAACGGATCGGATTGTGGGAAAAACGCATCGTTTCGATCCGGAACAGTCCGGCGTTGAATCAATTGCGTTACTCGCTTGCGGTCCCGGCATGGCAGGCCAAAATTACCGAATACCGGACGGTGACGCTTCCGGCGTTGGAGCTGAAAAAATTGCAGCTTCAAGCTGAATTGAGCGGATTTGACCGGAATCTGACGGAGCGTTTTATCATAGTGTGCCGGGAAAAATTTTTATTACGGATGAGCGCGATTTTGATTTTTCTGCTGGCAATGCCGCTGGTGATTTCGCTTGTTGTCTACTTTGTAATTGCCCGTTTCGCAGAAAGAGTGTGTCCGTTTTACCTGCCAGATACGCCACAGACACCTTCCGGTGTGACCATTTCTCCTGCAACACCCTCTCTGACCGTCAAAATTTCCGGCAGAGAACACTTTTATTTGCGCCCGAATTGGTGCCGGGCCAAAAGCTCCATCACTGCAGCCACCCGTTTCATATGGAAAAAAAGTGCTCCGCTGGTGAGTTTTGCAGCTGATTTGTTTGAATTGATTGATTTTTCTGCTGACGGCGGAAGTTGCGGCGAATTCACCGTTACGCCGCCGGTGGAAAATCTGATGATCTCGGAAATATCCCTTGAAGAAAATTCTTCCATCATCCTCCGTCCCCGGCATCTGATCGGAGTCAGTGATGGGATCCGAATCAGAACCATCTGGGATTTTTCTCCGGTAAATATTATCTGCGGCCGGATCCGGCAGATCCAATTCTGCGGTAAAGGCAGAATTTTGATCGCCGGGGCGTGGGGGATTGAAGCCGGTGTGGTTTCCGGACACCCTCATGTTATCGAAGAGGAAATGATCGTTGCAGTTTCCGGAGATTCCGGTTACGCTCCATTTCGCAGTGCCACCTGGTGGCACTATTTCCGGAAAAAATCTCCACTGTTCAATATCAGAATTCTCTCCGGCACCGTGATTTGTCAGAATCACCCCTGGGAATACCGCAAACCCAATGCGTCACTGCTGGAAAGATGCGTGAATTTTTTTCTGAATGCAGTGGGAAGTTTTCTCGGATTCTGACAAAAAAGATGGCTGCTGCCGAAGTTGCGGATGATTGCCTCTTGATTTTGCACAGATTTCAATTATATTAATCTGCAGATCGTTTGTGTGAATGGAGGATATCATGGCGAAAATAATCAATATCAATCAAAGCGAATTTGCTGAAATCACCGCTTCCGGAACCGTGATGATCGACTTCTGGGCTCCCTGGTGCAGTTACTGCAATGTTCTGGGAACTGTCCTTGAACAGACGGCTCCGGTTCTCCCGGAAAATGTTGTCATTGCCAAGATAAATGTTGATGACAACCCTGAACTATCTGCCAAATACAATATAACTACTCTGCCGACACTGATCCTTTTTAAAGAGGGCAAAGAGTGTTCCCGGCACGGGATGCTTTCCAAAGCAGCGATTTTGAAAATGTTTGCTTAACGCCCTGATCTCAAATCGGGACATATCTCAAATTACGGCGTATTCACCTGTCTGCATCTTGAATTGAGGCAGATTGTGGTGTATATTATACGAAATTTCCGGTCGTGGAATCAACGGATGAATCAGGTTTGAATCCTGAACTGTTGCGCAACTGTGTGGTCAAATCAGTTTGACCGAGTCAGATCTCCGCCGCGGCCTGCATCGGCAAAAGCCGGTGCTGTAAATGCGCATAACATGAAAGGAATCGTATGAAAACGCATTTTGTCAGATTGCGGCATTGGTTGCCGTGTGCCGCCACGGTGGAATCCGCATCCATCGAACCCCTTAAAAACACCCCGCTTTTTTTGAGCGGCAACCGTGCCGCCTCGGGGGTGTCGCGCCCATCCCGTTGGTCGGGCTTGATCGAACCCCTTAAAAACACCCCGCTTTTTTTGAGCGGCAAACGTGCCGCCTCGAGGGTGTCGCGCCCATCCCGTTGGTCGGGCTTGATCGAACCCCTTAAAAATGCCCCGCTTTTTTTGAAAAGGGGAGAGGGTTTGGGAGAGGAGAAAAACCTCTTTCCCCGTGAAAAAAAGTTGTCTTGTTCCCTCGCATACACATTTACTCTCATAGAACTGCTGGTTGTAATTGCTATAATTGCGATTTTGGCGGCACTTTTGCTTCCGACTTTGCAGTCGGCCCGGGATCGGGGGCGGAGTACTAATTGCATAAACAATATCCGTCAGATAACGACTGCAAATTTACTGTATTCGGAAGCTCAGAATGGTTTTCTGGTTCCGTATGCGACCGACATGATGGGGGCGAACCGTCACCGGTGGTGCGGCACGACATCGACATCCAGCAATTCCGGGAATGCCGAATACGATCCGACGGAATCTCCTCTGGCAAGTTACATTGGCGGAAGCGGCAAAATTTCCCAGTGCAATACTTTAAAAGATCCGCCGTTGAGTTTTGAAAAAAACTGCGGCGGATACGGATATAATGTGTTGGTGGGGACTCTGCTTCCGGGGGAATATTCCAACGAAGCCTATTCGGCAGGATTTATGCTCAAGCGGATAAAACGGACTTCTCAAAAGATCATGTTTGCGGATTCGGCGATTATGGTTGATGCCAACGGCAACTGGAGTTCTTCGCCGAGTCACCATGGGTACAGTTCGGCACTCGAAGCCCCCGGGGGGAGCTGGCAGATGAATCCGACCATGCATTTCCGTCACAACCGCCATTCAGCGACGAGCTTTTGCGATGGTCACGCTGAATTGCTGCCGATGCTTTCGTCGGCTTACGGAGATGAACAGTATCTGCTGGGATTTCCCTGCGAAAACGATGATGAAAACCGTGAAAAATATTTTGATCCCCGTTATTGAAAATGAAAAATTTACTGATATATTTTTTTATTGCGGCAACTCTGGCTGCCGGGAGCGGATGCAAGGAAAATCTGCCTCCGGCATCGCCGGAAAAAACAGAAATACTTGAAACATTATTGCAATGCCGGAAGTGCCGGAAAACTTCCCGGATCAAGGAGTGCAAAAGAATAAATCAGGTTTTATTCAACTGTCCTCATTGCAATCAGGTAATAAATGCCGCAAAATCAAAAGTAAGCTCAAAAAAACGATGAACATCCGCTTCAACAAAAACACCCCGCTTTTTTTGAGCGGCAAACGTGCCGCCTCGAGGGTGTCGCGCCCTTCCCGTTGGTCGGGCTTGATCGAATCTGATAAAAACACCCCGCTTTTCTTAAAAAGGGGTGAGGGTTTGGGAGAGGGGAAAAAACTCTTTTCCCGTGAAAAAAAGTTGTCTTGTCCCCTCGCATACACATTTACTCTCATAGAACTGCTGGTGGTTATTGCTATTATAGCGATATTGGCGGCGATGCTGCTGCCGGCGTTGGGGAATGCCCGGGCGAGGGGGCGCAGTGCGAATTGTGTATCCAATTTGAGGCAGCTCGGGGTGATGCAGCAGCAATATACAGATATCTATTCAGGCTGGTATTGTCCGGCGTATTATATGGATTCGAGTTATGCGATGGTGTACTGGGATTGGGCGAGTAATTCCGGGGGTACGGAGGATGAGGATGATTCCAGCGGTCTTCTGGCGAGGAGTTTGAACAGCAACGGTAAAACTTCGGAGGTGAATTCCTGTCCGGACAACCATCTGGACAAGAGCTGGTCGGCGCAAAATTCCGGTTACGGCTACAATGAATTTCTGGGTTTTGAGCCGGGACTTTATTCCGGGGTGAAAAATTCCTCATTGCGCCGGGCGGCATCGACGTTGATCTTTGCAGATGCATCGGCGATGGATTATTATGACAACAGCAAATTGATACCGACTTCGGGACTTTACGCACCGGAGGGGCGAAAGGGTACTTTGCGAGGGGGCGGTTTGACCCATTTCCGGCATTTGAAGAGTGCCAACGGGGTATTTGCGGATGGTCATGCGGCTTCCACCCGGGAATTTCATGAAGGGAACAAGGGGAATGCGGCATTGCTGTCCGGATACTGGTCCAAAGATAATTCAAACTACGATCCGGAGTATGATAAATGATAAAAAGTATTCTGTTGATCCTGGTGTTTATGGTGATTCCGGCGTTATCGGGCGGGGAGATCAGAGTGATTTCGCTTTCTCCGGCATTGACTGATATGGTAGTGGAACTTGGAGGAGTTGGGCAGTTGTGCGGGCGTTCTGTCAGCTGCAATGCTCCGGGAACGGAAAAAATTCCGGTTGCCGGGAGCATGGGATTGCCGGATGTGGAAAAGATCCTGCTGCTGCGACCGGATTATGTGATAAGTGACACCCGGCATCCGGGCGGCAATTGGAAAACGTTGTTCCGTCAGGGGATAAAAGTACGGTTTTTCCCGGGAGAAAAATTGGAGGATCACCCGGCGAATCTGCGGGAACTTGGCAGATTGCTGGGCCGCCGGGAAAAAGCCGAAGCAGCGGCGGTCAGATTTGAACAGAAAATTGCGGAGCTGCGGGGTACACTCCCGGAAAAAAGTTGCCGTGTACTGGTGGTTTTTTCTGTGCCGCCGGTGATAAGCTGCGGCAAAAAGAGCTTTATCAATGAAGCGTTGAAGCTTGCCGGAGCGGAAAATATCTGCAGCAAAACAGAAAGATCTTACTTTGCAGTATCCGCTGTGCACATTTTAAAATCGGCCCCCGAAGTGATAATCACCGCCGGGGTGCCGGAAGATCTGGTCAGACGATATTTCCAGCGTCCGGAATTCCGGATGGTTCCGGCGGTGAAACAGCAGAGATTCATCTCGGTCGATCCGGATGAATTCTGCCGGGCCGGGAGTCGGCTCCCGGACGCAGTCAGGAAGTTGAAGCTTCAGCTTTCCAGAAATGCGGTATCACCGGGAGCGGCTTCACACTCGTTGAGATAGAGTGTATCGGCCGAAACATTGAGCAGAGTCAATTTTTTGCCGGTTGCCATTTGTCCGATTTTGGAAAGGACGGTTCCATCCATGACGATTGCGAGCACTTCGTTTTCATTTTCGACGATGGCGGCTCCGGCATTACCGGAAGTGAAGATCATCTGCCAGTGTCCGAAATTGAGCAAACTCTGTTTTTCCCGGTATAGATCGAGATAAAATTTGACAATGGACAAGTGTTCAGCGGGCATGGTGTTGACATCCATGGAAAGCATCGGGACGCCGAGGAACATGACCATCATGTGGCGGGCGACATTGACCGGGCATTCATCGGGTGACCAGTAGGCCGGGTCGGCGTGAACCGGAATGCCGTCACCCAGAGACAGACGGATATCGACCAGCCGCCGGAAGTTGTACGCCCAGTCAAAGGGAACATCTCCGGCCCGGAACTGGGTGGCGCAGGAGAGCAGTGAAATCGTGGCATAGCCCTGACGGAATTCGATAAGAGAATCAGGATTATTATTCCGCAACGTGCCGCAGATTTTTTTGATCAGATATTCGTTGCTGCGTCCCAAGGGAGCTTCGGCGGAGGGGCGGATGATATCGAGGAAGTCGATTTTCAAACCGTCCAGATTGTTTTCTGAAGCGAGATTTATCAATTTGTCGGCGATCAGATCCACGGCTTCGGTATTGTGGATATCCAAATGGCAGCATCCCTCTCTCTGGGTATCGCAGACCCATTGCGGGTGCTCTTTGAAAATTTTGCTGTCCACGCCCAGAAAGTGCGGTGCAACCCAGAGCATATATTTCAAGCCGATATCCTGAACCCGTTTGACGTGCGCTTGAAAATCGGGGAATTTGACTTTGGAAACTTCCCATTCGCCGATGGTGTTGTACCAGTTGACCAGAGTTTCCGGCGTGACCCGTTTGGATTCATCGTAACACCAGCCGTCGTCGACGATCAGAGTGGAGAAGCCAAGGGCTTTGACTTTGCGCATTTGACCTTCGATCCACTTGGCGTTGACTTCGCCGTGGGTGGCGTACCAGGTGCAGAAAACCGGTTCCCATGCGCCGTCGGGGAATTCGAGATTTTCCGGAACGACGGTTTTGCGCCAGGCGGCGATGCTTTCCTGAAATGTGATGCCGTCCCGGCGGTCAACGGTCAGGGTGAAAGGTTGATTTCCGGTGACGGTCAGCGTGACATCATAGGTACAGTTCTGCTGGTTCAAATTGGCCGAAATGTCGGTGTCGTCGGCCAGGTTATCGGTTGCCACGGCATAGCGCAGCATTCTTTCGGCGTTGAAAAAGGCCAGAAACGGCATTCCGTGATTGAAGCCGGAACTGAACTTGAGCCGCCAGGGCAGGCGCAGCTGAAAGTCGGAAGCATTGCAGTGCCAGAGTCCCTGCACATCGATCATCGGCAGAGCCATCTTTATTATGGTTTTACTGAAAACCGGCTCGATTTTAAAAGTATTGACCACTCCATTGTAGGCATTGTAGACCGCTTCTGCAGCACCGGAAGAAAAAACGTGTATATCGATTTTCATGGTAAAACTCTTTTCTGTTTGCCAAAATTCATAAACTCCGCTTATAATTTAACATAGTGGACGGCCCATATCAAATAGTGAAATAAAGTTTTTTGAAAAATAGTACGGACGACGGCGGCTCGCGGGCAATCTCTTGTCAAGTCATCGGACGCTGATTCAGTCGAGTACAGTCGTACACTCCTTCATCATCGCCTTGACTTGACGGCGACCTTGCCGCACGATCCATCCGCCGCTTGGATCGGAGGTTGGTGGTGCGGCGCAAAGCGCACGCACAGCATGCTGCCGCAAATGCAGTGCCTAAGGTGCAAACAGTGTTGCTCATGGGAGTTTTTGGGAATTTTTGAGAGGTATTGGGAGATTTTGGGAGTAAAACCTCTCTGTTTTGTTGTCGGCACCGGGGACACGGCATACCAACTTTAGCTCCCTTAAAATTCCTAGCATTCCTAAAATTCTTAGCATTCCCAGTCAAAGAGCCAGTTACCAATCCACACCATTTGCAAAACTCAAATCCGCTCTGTTTTGTTGTCGGCACCGGGGACACGGCATACCAACTCTAGCCCCCTTAAAATTCCTAGCATTCCTAAAATTCTTAGCATTCCCAGTCAAAGAGCCAAGTACCCAACCACCTGCAGTTTCCAAAAAAATCCCAAAATTTTTCAGATATCCTGTTGACATTTGCAAAATGCGGATGTAATTTAACTCGTAGATGGTTGCACGCGCAACTTAAAAAGGAAAATTTTATGCCGATAACAACAAAAGAGATAGCGGAAATGGTCGGGATCTCCCGGCAGGCGGTTTCAGCGGTGCTGAACGGTCATCCGGAAAAGGTTTCGCCGGAGAAACGCCGCAAAATCTTTCACATTGCCAAAAACAGCCAGTACCGTCCCAATGAGGCAGCATTGCGTCTTTCCGGGCACAGTTCCCGCAAGTTTGTTATCGTTGACAGCGGTTTGTTTCCTCCGGTGAAAATCTCGGTGCTTGAGCAGCTTACCGAATTGCTTTCCGGACATAATATCGATGTGCGTCTCACTCCTCCGGCCGATAAGGGCGGCAAGATCCGTTCACTTTACCACGAAGCTGCCAACGGTGCAAGTGCGGCGATCACTGATTTGAAAACTGACCTCTTTGATGTGGAGAACTTCCCGGTACCGCTGGTGGTTATGGGCAACAGCAGTGAACCGTGTGATATAAGTTTTGATTATGAAAGTGCGGTGCGTCAATTGATCGATCATCTGCACACAGTGCATCATCACCGTAAATTTGCCTTGATCTCGGCGGGCAAAGATGCGATCAGCTGCGGACGGGAACTCTATCGCAGTTTCGAAAAGGTACTGTCGGAATACGGTCAGGAGTTCACCCCTGAATACTACATTCCGGTCCACCGTCAGGAAAATCCCTCCGACTATGCGGAGAAACTTTTCAGAGAGCGTGGAGTTACTGCATTTCTCTGTGAAAACGATGCGGTTGCCGCCCGCTTGATCGTCGATCTGAAACTCCGGAACATCCGGGTCCCCGAAGATGTTGCCGTCATCGGCAACGGCTGTTCGTTTGTCACCGAATTGACGCCGATCCCCCTGACTTCGATCTATCTGCCGGCGAGAAAGTATGCCGAAATGCTCTGCGATATTATTTTGAAACGCATTTCCGGAGAAGCAATACCGCAGCCCCGCACAGCGCAATTGATTCCGACCGGATTGTTTATCGGCGGCAGTTGCGGCTGTACTCCGGCGGAACTGCCGCAGCTCTACTGGGAAGCGGTTCCCCATTCGCTGGGCGATCAGGAGCAGGAAATTTGTAAATCCACCCGTTTTGAACAATTTATGAAATATGTCACTTTTTAACCTCCAAAATTACAAAGGAGAAAGTATCATGCAAAAGAAAAAATCATTCACCCTGATCGAACTGCTGGGAAGAAAATCACATCTCAACTGTGATGGCGCAAAGTCTGCCCATGGGCAGGGTAAAGCGAGCTTTACCCTAATAGAACTCCTTGTGGTTATTGCCATTATCGCAATCCTGGCGGCGATGCTGCTTCCGGCATTGCAGAGTGCCCGGGATCGTGGTAAAACCGCTTCATGTTCATCAAATCACAAACAGGTGGCATTGGCTATTCAGCAGTATGCCGGAGATTTTGACGGAGTTATCGTACCGGCGGTACAGGTTTACAACCAGCACGCCACCGATGATGGTTGGAACTGGCTGTACGGTCTGGTGATGAATGATTACACGTCACCGCAGGCGATTCTCTGTCCCAATGCGATCGTCCGTTCTGGAAAATCCGGTCTTGATGCGGCACGGCATTGTTACTCCGGGGAAATTAACAAAAGATCGAAACCGTTTGTTTTTACCGTTTCCGGCATGGGTATCAGCCAGCTGATGGGCGGCATGTCCTGGTATGAAGGCACGACACTCCGGAAAATGAACAACCAGAATCTTTATCCCAGAGTGGTTAAAATCGGCAAAGTCCGCAATCCCGGTAAAAAATTTATGGCAGGAGATTCGCTTTATTCTGATGCCGCCAAGCCCTATCCTTATTATGTCATCGGTCAGAATGTGGAAAACAACTTCGGTAAGATCGATACCCGCCACGGCGGAATGAAGCAGGCGATCATGATGTTCGCCGATTGTCACGTCGAAACCCGAACTGATCCGGAAAACTTCTATGCTGAAAGTTCCGTCAACGGTCAAACCGGAATCTACGCCATTCCGGACAAATGATAAAAAAACAGATTGAAAATATGAGAGAAAATATTTTAATTAAACTTCCTTACGGCGAAGTGTTGTTCACTCCGCAGAGCGGCGGAATGCCGGAAAAGATAACTGTCCGGGAATTTGACCGGGAGACCGTTATTTCCAGTGGTTCGGAATTGATGCTTACGATCAAAGATCGGGGCGTTGTCCGTCCGGCACTGGGAAAATGTGAACCGCAACGCTTCAAAACCAACGGTGCTGAAGCGGTTGAATTTACCGATTTGGCATGGGAGGATGCCGATGGGAATGCCATTCCGGAACTGCATTTGGGCTTGCGTTATGAATTCTATCCGGACGGAACCGTTTTTTGTTCTGCAATATTTCATGCTGAAACCGCCCATCCGCCGGTGTGCCGGGATTTGAAACTGCTCTTTTCGTTGGATTTTTCCACTTTTGATGATTGCCGTTTTGCTGTATTCCCCCGTCTCGGAAGCGGCGGATCGGTGGATATTCAGCGGATTGCGGCTCAGCGTTTTGTGCCTGGCGGCAAGGATATTGAATATTCTCAAAATATTCCGATTGAGTATGCATTCAATCTGTTTCGCAACGCCGGACCTTCGCTTTATGCGGAGATTTTTGTGGAATCCGGAGCAGTCCTTGACGGCGGCAACGAACAGGGCAGCGGCAAAATTCAATGGCAGAACGGTTCTCCGGTTGTGGAGTGGAACTTTCAGACGGCAGATACCACCAAAGATCATCGGCCTTTGCAATGGCGCAACCGCTGGGGATGGAAAATCGTTCCGCCTGCGACCTGCCGTAAACTGCCGCCACAGCATTGTTACCAGTTTATTGATAATTACCGGCACTATCCCACTCCGGATGAGTTGGAAACGATTGCCCGTTCCGGATGTACCATGCTCATCATCCATTCCAATTGGCGTAGGGACGCCGCTAACGGTTCGATCCCCTACGATTTGAAAAAGTTCAGGATGATCAAGGAGATGGCACAAAAGTACGGTATCCCTCTTTTGCTGTATATGCGCGGCAGTGAAAAGGAGATCGTCGAAAATGGCGGAGAATGGTTCGAACGCCTGTTGGACAAGGAAAAAGATGGTTTGTACATGGACTATGCAGGTCCCATGAGCCGTCAGTCTCCTCCGGAAGAGTTCGCCTGCGGAGGTACGGTACTCTACTATCATCACTACCTTACTTTGAAAAAAATCCGGGAACATCTTGGCGACAAAGGCCTGCTGATCGGTCACACCGGTGCCTGGTTCAGCAATACCGCCATTGATTTTTGCGATGCCTATATTTCCGGTGAAGGTGAACGGGGCCAGCTGCTTTCCGGTCGGCAGGAGTTCGAATACTTCACCATGGCCGCGGCCGCTCCCGGATCGTTGTGGAGTGCCGCGTTTCCGGAATATGCGACTACGGCAATGATACCGTTTATTGCATCTGCCGGACAGTTTCCGCATTCTCCGCTGGGTATGCAGTTCGCCACCTCCTCACTTTTGCATCCGCCGGAACCGGGAATCAATGATGCGGTGTTCCGTCCGTTATGGAGAATGTGGAGAATTTTCAGTTTTGAACGCAATGTGAAAGTTTTCAACGACTATAACTGTTCCGGAATCTTCGGCGGTACGGAAAAAGTCGGCCATTATCTGATGATTTCCGCTGATAACCGGCGTGCACTGCTGGTTCTGTCCGATTTCGGCGGCAAAGGTGATGTTTCTGTAAATTGGGAACGGGCCGGATTTGATCTGCAGGGCAAAAAGTGTTACCGTCTTGTTCCGGGGGAAACTGATCCCGGCAAGGTGATCGAAACGGATCGGATCTTCGCAGAATTTTCCGCTTATCCGGCAGAGGCATATTACTTCGATTACAATGACGAGGCACTGGCAGATTTTGAACAGCCTTATCCCGAAACCGGTGATTCCGGCAAAGCCTTCCTCCGGGAGATCGAACTCCAGAAGCAATGGCGTCACCCGGCTCCGACTACTAAAGCAGAGCTGCGCCTCTATCTGGATGACCGGCTCTGTACCGCACTGGAAGATTCCATGGTGATCGACCTTTATGATGAAGATGTTATGTTGGGCACGGTCACTCCGGATGGATTCAATGCCCTCGGCATTATCACTCCGGCAGAAATGGTTTCTCCCGGCACTGAAAATGCCGCAAGAATATTTCCCGGAGACACGACTGCCCCCGTAGATCTGGCAAAATTGCTGGGCAGGGGACATCATCATGTCGCAATCAAAAGTTTCTATAAGAACGAACCATTTTACAGTTTTATAACTGTCAAACTGACCACGGATGCCGGAGAATATTCTCTGGAGTTCCGCAACCAGTTGGAAAATGACCGTTCGGAGATAAATTTTGAACTTGATTTGATATAATTCCGAGAAAAACGGGATATTTTGCTGTTCTGTTGCCGCATCAAGCTTGCAGAACGATGGCGAATCCCGTTTTTTTTGCGAATGCAAAAAAATCTTGCAAAAAGCAAAAATCCTGACTGGCGAATTTATTTGCCTGAGTTCCCGGGCGGGGATCGACGAGGCGGGCTTTGCCCGCCGAAGAGCCGGAGCGCAGCGACGGCAACCCATAACGAAGTGAGAATCCCATTTTTTGCGAATGCAAAAAATTACCGTAGTGAAAAGTAAAAATCCTGACTGGCGAATTTATTTGCCTGAGTCAGGATTTGCTTTTCACTGGGATTCTCACGATTTTTAAAAAAATGGTAGCCCGGGCGGGGATCGAACCCACGACCAACTGCTTAGAAGGCAGCTGCTCTATCCACTGAGCTACCGGGCCATCTTGTGATGTCTTTCATATAATATGCATTCATAATCAGAAAAAATCAAGTAATAAATTGCATTTGCTGCAATTATATGCTATATTTATAACAGGACTGATTTTTTACAAATATATTTCTTGGATGAATTTGTATGTCATACTACATTTTTGAAAACATGGACAGTTACGATACACCGGCAAATGTCAAACGCAGCTGGGTTTATAATCTGTTGTTCCGTAGCCGGTGGTATTTTTATTTTTATAATTTCGGCATTTTTATAAGAGCCGGTCTCGCTGGAAAGAGGGGTAAATTGGACAAGGAGGCCCAGATCCGTCTTTCCAGTGAAAATGTCGGACTCATTGAACGCATGGGCGGTAAAGTCCATGTCCGCGGTCTGGACAATCTGCGCAAATGCGCCGGAAAGCCGGCGGTTATCGTCGGCAACCACATGAGTCTGTTGGAAACTGCAATGATGCACGCCATTGTCCGGGAGCATCTGGATATCTCTTTTGTGGTGAAAAAATCTTTGTTGGAGATTCCGGTTTTCCGCCATATTCTGAAGTCACTGCATGCGATTCCGGTTTCAAGAACCAACCCCAGGGAAGATCTCAAAACGGTGCTTACAGAAGGTAAAAAAATGCTGGAAGCCGGTTGTACGATGATCGTGTTCCCGCAGTCTACCAGATCTGAAGTTTTTGATCCTGAACAGTTTAATTCAATCGGTATCAAGCTTGCCAAATCTGCCGGAGTTCCGGTGATACCGCTGGCACTCAAAACCGATTTTCTTTCCAACGGTAAAGTTTGCCGTGATCTCGGACCGGTGCATCCGGAAAATGAAGTGTATTACGAATTCGGCGAACCGATGATGATCGAAGGCAACGGACAGATTCAGCATCAGGCGGTGATCGACTTTATCAGCGGTTGTTTTGAGCGTTGGCAGCAGGAGGATGCGGGGAAGTGAAATTTTTTCCGGGGACATTGAAATTTTTCTTTATCATTCTGGCGGTTGTGTGTGGTTCAATGCCGCTGCTTCGTGCTGCCAATGATGAGTTGAAAAATCTTTCACTTGACGATTTCAACCAGCTGCGGGCGGATTCCTGGCGGGTGGTTGGCAATAATGTGATTCTTGACGGTAATGTTTATATGCCGGTGAGAAACACCGAGGTTTTTGCTGATCGGGTGATCGTCAATATGAACAACCGGGATTTTGAAGCTTCCGGCAATGTCCGGGTTTACCGCTGGCGTGAAGTTTCCGGTCCCGCAACGCTTGATCGCATTGCCCAGCTGGAAAAGAGTGCCAATACTCTGGTGAAATCGGTCGCCGTTTCCCGGGATACTCTGGGGAACCGGATCTATACCGTAAAGGCGGTTCACCGTACTGATACGATCACCGCAGACCGGGTGTGCGGAAACTGGGACAGCTCCTATTTCCGTTTTGACAATGTCTCCTTCACCTACAACACCTTTGTCTGCCGGGCTGAATCAGCAGAACATCTGCCCAGCGGTGAGACCATATTGAAAAATGGTGAAGTCAGTGCCTGTAACTATCTGGAATCCAACAATGCCCACTATTCGGTGGCGGCATCCGAAATCAAATTGATACCCCATGTTCAGCGTTTCTATGGTATTGAACACGCTGATTTTGACAAAGGTGACCGGACCATACTTCTGACCAACGGTTTTGCCAAAATTTACGGAGTACCTATCTTGTGGCTGCCGTTTTTCTGGAAGCCCAAAGACGAGGATATCGGTCTGTGCAATGCCACCTGGGGAAGTTCGAGCGACTGGGGATACTATCTGCGGCTGGGCAAGCGTTTCCGGTTCGGTGATTATCCGTCATTCAATGTCAAACTGATGACCGATCTGTTTCAGGATCGCGGTGTCGGTTACGGTGTGACCGGAAATATCGCTACCGAAGAGAGCCATACCAACTTTTTTGCTTATGCGATCTACGATCAGGATCGTTACGCCTCGGATGATTACTACAAGTACCGGATAAAAGTTCCCAAGTACCGTTATAATTTCCGGGTGAGCAATCTTACCCATATCACTCCGCGTTTGGATTTCCGCGGGGTTCTTGAGCATTCCAGCGACCCCTATTTGCGGCGGGATTTTTTCACTGCGGACTATGAAAATGATCCTCAGCCGGCAACATTTATGGCATTGGAACAGCAGTTCGACCGTTTGAGTGCGGCGTTGTATGCACGTTTCCGGATCAATGATTTCTACACGACGGTCGAACGTTTGCCGGAAGTGCGGATCGATTTGCCCCGTCAGGAGATTTTCAATACCGGAATCTATTATCAGGGTGATTTGTCGGCGACCAAATTCCGCATGAAGTGGACCGAATTTGACTCTTATGTGCCGGGATATTCCAGATTGCGGGATTACGAAGCGTTCCGTTTTAACATGACCCACTTCCTTTACTATCCGGTATCCAATCGTTATTTCAGCTTTGTGCCGCGTGCGGGGGTCGGGTTAACCACCTATTCCGACAGCAGCAAACAGGCGGTTTCCGAGCACGATCTTGCCACGATGATTTCGGCATCCAAACCTCAGAGTTCCGGTAAGTACCACTTCAAAAGTTACGATGACAAGGGCGGTTCCAAAGTCCGTTTCGCTGCGGAAGCCGGCTTTGAATTGTCAACTAAGATCCACAATACCTGGCAGCATATCCGCAGTCCGTTTTTCCAGCTTGACGGTTTGCGCCACATTATGCAGCCTTATTTGAATTACACCTACATCAGCAAACCGACCGAAGATCGGGAGAATATCTATTATTTTGACGAAATCGACCGTCTGGATGAGCAGAATTTTGTCCGGTTCGGTTTGATCAACCGTTTGCAGACCAGATCCGGAAACGGTATCGGAGAAGTTTTCTTTATGGAGAACTTCTGGGATTTGCATTTGCAGAAGCAGGACGGTTTGAGCCGGGTCGGCAACCTCGGAACGATACTCCGGTGGAAAATATTCAAGGGACTTTCTCTCCACACCCGCTTCCTGATGGATATAAGCGGTGACGGCGAAGTTGCTGACACCTACCGCAACGGACGCAATGCCGGAAAAACCGGACTGGCTCTCAAGTGGTTGAATCAGTGGAATATCGGAATTGATTATGTTCCGGCTCCGGATTGGAAATTTACCTTCTCCTACAACTATCTGCGTCCCTACTCCACCCGGAGTGCCTATTCCATGGGTTCGACACTGGCCCAGATCAATGCGACCAGTTACTTTATCAGAGAGTATGATGAACGCAATGAAACATTTTCTTTCGGCTTGGATTTCCCGGTCACTCCTGACCGGCGTACATTGGGATTTTTCCGTTTCTCCTACGAGGTCGAACAGGGCAGTATAGATGTGGTCAAACTGACATTGCTGCACCAATTCCACTGTTGGCAGTTGATCGGTTCGATTGCTGTGGAGCGGGATTATGACGAAAGAGACTGGGATTTCAACTATTCGATCCAGGCAAATCTGACCGGATTGAATCCCCGTTTGAACAATGTACAGAACCGGGTGCTGCGGGGATTGGAAGACTCCGCCATGTCCGGATTTACCTTTTGAAGAAAGTGACATGATCAATGGCTGAACTCAAACGCATAAGAAATTTTTGTATCATCGCCCATATCGACCACGGCAAATCCACCCTCGCCGACCGGATGCTGGAAATTACCGGTACCGTCGCCAAGCGCGATTTGCAGGAACAGCTCCTCGACGGAATGGATCTGGAACGGGAACGGGGAATTACCATCAAATCTCACCCGGTTCGTATGCAGTATGATCCCGGTGACGGAATTACCTATGAACTTAACCTGATCGACACTCCGGGACACGTCGACTTCGCTTATGAAGTCAGCCGCAGTTTGAGTGCCTGCGAAGGTGCAATTCTGCTGATCGATGCCACGCAGGGCGTGCAGGCGCAGACCGTTGCCAATGTCAATCTGGCCTTTAATCAGGGATTGAAAGTTATTCCGGTGATCAACAAGATCGACTTGCCGGCAGCCAATTTGTCCATGTGCTATGAGCAGATGGAGGAGATCCTGGCTCTGCCCCGGGAGGAAGCGTTGAGTGTTTCCGGTAAGACCGGCGAAGGTGTCGCCGAACTGCTCAAGGCAATAATTGAACGCATTCCGGCTCCGGAAGTCGATGATGAAGAGGGGGCGGCAGCGTTGGTGTTTGATTCCCGGTACGATACTTTCCGGGGAGTGGTGAACTTTGTGCGGGTTCGCCGGGGCGTTTTCAAACGGGGAACCCGGATCCGGCTTTTCTCCAACGGCATTGAAAGCGAGTTGAAAGAGGTTGGATTTTTCAATCCCAAAATGCACCCGGATGATACTCTTGAACCCGGCAGCGTGGGATATTTCATCCCCAACTTGAAAACCCCCTCTGACACCCGGGTTGGCGATACTATGACCGACACCATGCAGCCGTGCGCTGAACCGCTGCCAGGATTCCGGGAGGTTCGTCCGATGGTATTCAGCGGTATTTATCCTATTGACACCGACGATTACGATCAGTTAAAGGCGAGCATGGCGAAACTTCAGCTGAACGATGCGGCATTTTTCTATCAGGCAGAGAGTTCAGCGGCATTGGGATTCGGTTTCCGCTGCGGCTTTTTGGGATTGCTCCACATGGAGGTGATTCAGGAACGGCTGCGCCGGGAATACAATATGGATATTCTGGCGACCTATCCGTCGGTGATCTACAAGGTCTATATGAAATCCGGCGAAGTGCTGGATATCGACAACCCCATCCATCTGCCCGATCCCAGCGGTATTGAACAGATCGAAGAACCGATCATCAACTGCCATTTGATGATTCCGAGCAACTATATCGGTGATGTGATGAATCTTATCATGGGCAAGCGCGGCTTGTGTACCGATACCGCCAGTGTCGATGCCAACCATGTTATTATCACCGCAGAAATGCCGATGCACGAAATATTGATCGACTTCCACGATAAATTGAAATCGATCACCCGCGGCTACGGCAGTATGGATTATGAACCGGCCGGTTACCGGGCCGGAAAGCTGGTCAAACTGGATGTGCTGGTCAATGGTGACCCGGTGGATGCATTCAGCAGTATCGTCCATGTGGATATGGCTTATGAACGGGGACGGCAGATCTGCGAAAGATTGAAAGATGCCATTCCGCCGCAGCAGTTCCAGATCGCCATTCAGGCGGCGATCGGCGGCAAGGTCATCGCCCGGGAAACCATCCGTCAGCTGCGTAAAAACGTGCTTGCCAAGTGCTACGGCGGTGATATCACCCGTAAACGCAAACTGTTGGAAAAACAGAAAGAGGGTAAGAAGCGGATGAAACTCATCGGTCAGGTGAATATTCCGCAGGAGGCGTTTGTTGCAGTATTGAAAGCACAGGACATCAATCAGTGATGAACTTTGGGGGAAGGGAAAAACTTTTTTTCACGAGAAGAAAAGTTTTTCCCTTCCCCCAAACCCCCATCCTTTTTCAAAAAAAGCGGAGTATATTGGGCAACAATATTTTAAGGAGATTGATGATTTATGCGTTGGTTTGGTTGTTTAGTGGCAATAGTGTTTGTACTTTTTCAAGGATGTGATATGATGGAAATGTCCTATACGGTTTCCGATGCTCCGCATGGAGTCGCCCCGATTGTGGAAAATGTGTCCCCGGCAGTTGATACTCCGGCACCCACGATCCAAAATTCCGTATTCGATCCCAATAACTATTCCGGAAGCGACATTGAACGTATCAATGCCGCATTGAAAGATGCCGGAAGCTGCAACGGGACCGTCCGTATCGGCAAACGCCGTCCGGTGATCCAGTTCAACGGCGGCAACGGTATCAGCACGATGGAGGAACGGGACATCTGGGTGATTGATTCAGCGGTACTGGTTCCGGGCAATGTCCACCTTATCATCGACAACACCACCATTAAACTGAGCAATATCTGCCGGGACAATATGATCCGCAGTGCCAATTGCGGTTTGAATTGCAACACCGTTTCACCGCTGAAAAATATCCGCATTACCGGTATCGGCAATGCGATACTTGAAGGCGCAGATATTCCCCGCTCCACCGGAGACGGCGGCAAGCCGCTCTACAAGCCGGGAGTTGTCCCTGAAGGACCGGTAAGTTTCGGCAGTGATGCCGGAAAAGCCGGAGAATACCAGAAAGGCGACTGGCGCAATATCGGGATCCTGTTGGTCAAAGTCGATGGTTTTTCCATTGAAAACCTGACCATACGGGATTCGCACTGCTGGGCGATTTCGCTTGAAACGTGTACCAACGGCCGGGTCCGGGATATCGAATTTGATTCCAGCAACGGCAAGATGGTCAACGGTAAATGGGAACTTTTCCGCAATCAGGACGGGCTTGATCTGCGCCGGGGATGCCGGGATATACTTATTGAAAATATCACCGGCAAATCCGGAGATGATCTGATCGCACTTACTGCGATCCCCACCAAACCGCGCCCTGCCGGAAACATGGCATCCACTGCGATGCTCGGCGGCGATGAAAAAATTTCCGATGGTGATGTCTGTAATATCACCATCCGCAATGTTCGCGGATATTGTGCCGGCGGTCATCATATCGTTCGTTTTCTCAATACTAAAGGTGTGAAACTTTTCAATATCATCCTTGATGGTGTGATCGACACCTCTCCTGCCGGACACCGGAACAGAGCCACAGTCAAAATCGGTGACAATAATAAGAATTGGGGCGGCGTCACTCCGCTGGGTGATACCTACGCAATTCAGATCAGCAATATTTACAGCTATTCTAAAGATCCGGTGCTGATCGCCGGAAGTTTGCAGGATTCCACTGTCAGCAATGTGATAAATCACAATCCGGAAACGACTCCGGTGGTCTTTCAATCCGGCTCACAGTATGTCAAAAACTGCGTTATCAGCAATACGCTGACGGTCGGAAAATAAAATCGATCTCCGATACCGTTCCCATTGGCGAACAAAGCAATGGCAGGATGGTCGCATGATAACAGAAAAGCGGCAGGTGATGTGAAGTTCACAGGAGCTGCCGCTTTTTCAATTGGCGCATACAGTTGACTGATGCGCATTATCCGTTATTAAAGCAAGCCGACAGCGGTGCGGACTTTGCTCAAAAGTTTTTCGGCTTCTTCCCGGGCGCGTTCGCCATTTTTGCGGAGGAGTTCTTCGACATAGTCAAGATTGGCGGCGAGTTCTTCGCGTTTTTTCCGCATGGGTTCGAAGAAGCTCCACATTTTGTCAAAGAGTTCTTTTTTGGCATGTCCGTAACCGTAGTTGCCGGCACGGTAGTTGGCTTTCATCGCTTCAACTTCGGCATCTGAAGCAAAGAGTTTGAAGAGAGCCACCACGTTGCAGTTTTCCGGGTCTTTGGGTTCTTCCAGACCCTTGCAATCGGTGACGATGCTCATCACCTGTTTTTTGATCTCCTTTTCTTTGCCGAAAATGGGGATGGTGTTGTTGTAGCTTTTGGACATTTTCTGGCCATCTATTCCGGGAACGATTGCCACCTGATCGGGGATGTATCCTTCGGGGATGGTCAGGATGTCGCCGTATTCGTTGTTGAATTTGATGGCGATATCCCGGGTGATCTCCAGATGCTGTTTCTGATCTTTACCGACCGGCACCAGATTTGCACTGTAGAGCAGGATATCGGCAGCCATCAGTACCGGATATGAGAACAGTCCGTTATTGGGAGCAAAACCTTTGGCGATTTTGTCTTTGTAACTGTGGGCGCGTTCGAGCAGACCGACCGGGGTAACGGTATTGAGGATCCAGGCCAGTTCGCAAACTTCCGGAACGGCGGACTGCCGGAAAAAGACCGTTTTTTCCAAATCCACGCCGCAAGCGATGAAATCGAGAGCTAGATTGGTGATTCTGGAACGCAGATCTTCGGCTTTGGGGTTGGTGGTCAGTGAATGGTAATCAGCGATAAAGAGGAAGCTTTCGCCTTTTCCCTGCAGATCGCAGACCTGGCGCATGGCTCCGAAATAGTTTCCGAGGTGAGGGATTCCGGAGGGTTGAATACCGGTTAAAATACGCATTGTGTTATTCTCCATATTATAAATCAGTTATTATTCATTTCTTGTGACAAATCAGACGGACCGCAATGCACCGCCGAATGCAGCAATGTTACATGTATGTATCAGTTGCAATAGCCCCATATTTTACAAAAATTTAAACATTACCTGAAAAATAAATCAGTTCAAAAAAGAAGTTTTGCCCCGTCGCCGATGGAACAGATAAAGGTTTGCGGGGTGATGCCGGTCTGAAGTTTGTAAGCGGCAGCGATACGCTCGGAATAACGTTCCGCTTCAGAGGATTCCACCAGATGGATGGTTATTCCCCCGAAGCCGCCGCCGGAAAGTCTGGCTCCGATGCATCCCGGAATTGAACGGGAAAGTTCCACCAGATAATCGAGTTCCGGAGTGCTGTTTTCAAAATTCACCCGGCTGGATTCATGAGAATCGTACAGCAGCTGTCCGAATTCGGCCATCATGCCGTTTCGCAAAATTGAAACCGACTGCTGTACCCGGGAACATTCATTGACGACATGACGGGCGCGTAAAAGTTCCAGACGGGAAAGTTTGCCGGCGGCATTTTCCAGCATTTGCGGAGTTACATCGCGCAAGGTTTTCACTTCCGGATAGATCGCAGCCAATTTTGCGGCGGCACTTTCACAGTTTTCCCGTCGGGTGTTATAGTCGGAGTCGACCAGATTATGTTTTTTCATGGAATTGACCACGACAAATACGAAGCCTTGCTGCAGCGGCAGAGTATCGATCACTTCAACCGAACGGAAGTCGCTCATGATGATATTATCCGCTTTGCCGAAAAGTGAACTGAACTGATCGAGCAATCCGGTTTTGAGTCCGAGGAAATTGTTTTCGACCCCCTGTCCGGCCCGGGCCCATTCGGTACGATCCAATTCAAAGCCGAAGGCCTTGCCCAGAGCCAAGCCGGCAGCTGTTTCCAATGCGGCGGAACTGGACATCCCGGCAGAAAGTGGTACTTCGCTGTCCAGACCGGCCACGAAACCGGTGAATTTTGCGCCCCGTTTGCGCATTTCATTCATCATTCCGATAATGTAGGCACTGCCGTTTTTGGGCGGCGGATTATCCATCGCATCCAGAGAGAACTCCATCACCTCTTTGGAACGGAAGTCCACCACCTGGCACCGGGTCGATTCCGGGCGTCGGGCCAACAGGAAGCGGGTATTCTGGCCCACGGCACAGGAGAGGACGAAACCTTCATTGTAATCGGTATGGTTGCCCAGCACTTCCAAGCGTCCGGGAGCTGCGGCGGCAGTTTCCGGTGGAGTGCCGAAAAATTCAGTAAACTTTTCAATAAGCGTGTTCATATTAAAATTCTCCGGGAATTACATAAAACAGATTCGGGAAATGCACTGGTCAAAACTTTCTTTACCGCTCAAAATATCGATCTGGATACGCAGATAGTAAACCGGTATTTTGCAGTTTTCGATAAACGGTATGCGAACGGCATCTTTTTCGGTGGTGACGATCATTTCAGCTCCGGCTTTTTGAGAAGCGTCAATAAAATCGGTGATCTCTTTTGCGGTATAGCGGTGGTGATCGGCGAAGTGATCTCTGGCGACCAGATCGGCACCGAGCTGTTCGAGGAAGCTTTCAAAGCTCGCCGGTCGGGCGATAGCGGAAAGTGCCGCCACTTTTTTCCCTTTGAGGAAATCCAGAGGAAACTCATCGTGATCGGAGAAAAGTTTCACCAGATGCTGCGGTTTGTGGCAGCATTCAATGATCTCCGCCCGGCGGGTGTGGCGGCGCAGGAAACGTTTCAGATGCTGATTTTTATGAGTTCCATCCGATTTGGTCAGAAATATATAATCCGCCCGGCGGATATTTTTGATCGGCTCCCGCAGAATGCCCCGGGGCAGCACATGACCGTTGCCGAAAGGATCGGTCGAATCCACCAGTACGATATTGATATGCGGTTTCAGACGCAGATATTGAAACCCGTCATCCAGAATGATCACATCAGTTTCAAATTCATTGATCGCATGGATTCCGGATTTGACCCGGTCTTTGTCCACAACAACGGCGACTCCTTTGAGATTGGAGGCGAGCATATAGGGTTCATCTCCGGCGTGTTCACTGTCCATCAGCAACTTTTTTCCATCGGAAACCACTTGCGGCGGCAGTTCCATCTCTCCGGAATGAAACGCATGAACCATTTTTTCCCAGAACGTTCGCTTTTTTCTCCGGTATCCCCGGCTCAAAATGGCAACTTTTCGGCCCTTGGCAGAAAGCGACCGGGCAAAGACCTCCACAACCGGAGTTTTACCGGTTCCGCCGCAGCTCAAATTGCCGATACTGACGACCAGACAGCCCAGAGCCTGATTCCGGATGACCCGTTTGTCGTAGAGCCAATGGCGGAACTGCATTGCCATCCGGTAAAAACGGGAGGCGACAAAAAGTATGCACACCATGACCCGGTCGGGCCAGCGTCGCCGCTTGCCTGCCATAAGATCAAGGAAGTACTGTTCAAGTTCTTCTGCGCTGAATTTGAATTTGTGCATAAAATTTCTTTCTGTACCGGAAATTTCAAATTTCAAAAGTGGATCCGTCGGAAGCTACCCGCAATGGTGCTCCCCAGGCAGCTTCAGCCCGGGCGAGAGCGTTATCGTAATCGTTGAGCAGTTCCCGTCCGCTGTGGATAAAGATGATATCCTTTATTTTGCGGTTTTCCCGGCGCAACGCGGCACAAACTTCCGAACTTTTGTGATGTCCGGTTTCCATAAGGAGCAGATCGCACTCATCGAGCCAATCTCCCATATCGGCATAACTTTTCACATCTCCCGAAGCGACAATCACCTTGTTTTCACACTTGATGCGGTAGGAAAATGAACGGAAAACAGCTGCATCAGGAGCATCAATGTGAAAATTGTGGCGCGCTTCAATTGAGAGATTGCCGTCATCAAAGATGATTCCGTCCTTTACCGGACTTGGAATCACATTGAACGGCAGAACGCCGCGTTCGGTCATGTCGAGCCAGTTTTTTGCTGCCTCCCAAAGACCGTTGACCGGTGTAAAAAGCTGAATATCAAAAGATTCATGTCCGCCCATGCGGCTGATGATCTTTTTTATGGTCCACAACAGATTCGGTAACCCCCCCACATGGTCGATATGGGGATGAGTTATGGCGATGGTACGGATCGACAGCAGATCCAACCCCATCAAATAGGCGGTATGATAACAGTTTTCGCCGGCGTCGAACCAGTACAGTTTCCCGGCACTTTCAATTGCCCAGGCGGTATGATGCCGCCCCTGTTGCGGTTCGGTGCCGGATGCACTGCCGAAAACGTGTAATTTCATAGGTTATTTCCGGTGAAATTGTTTCTCAGAGTATGCCGCAGTCCAACAGAGTCTTTTTGAGAATTTCTGCGTGAGCAGCACTCATTTCGCAAAGCGGGAGCCGGTATTCCGGAGTGATGGCTCCGGTCATTCCCATGGCCGCTTTGACCGGGATCGGGTTACTCTCAATAAACAGATTGCGGAACAGCGGATAGTATTTGCGGTGAGCCTTGAGTGCAGAAGCAAAATCTCCGGCGAGAGCGGCGGATACCATTTCACTCAATTCTCCGGGAATGAGGTTGGAGGCAACACTGATGATACCTTTGGCACCGACGGAGATCATCGGCAGAGTAAGAGAATCATCACCACTCAAAACGGTAATATCGCACAGATCAAGGATTTCTGAAACCCGGTCAACACTGCCGCCGGCTTCTTTGACTGCTACCATCAGCGGATTGGCAGACAAGCGGGCGATGGTGTCAGTGGCGATGGGAACTCCGGCCCGGCCGGGAACGTTGTAAAGCACTACCGGCAGACCGGTTTCGTCAGCGACACTGGAGAAATGGCGGTAAATGCCTTCCTGAGTCGGCTTGTTGTAGTAAGGAGTGACCTGCAAGGTGGCATCGGCTCCGGCAGCTTTTGCTTCCCGGGTGAGATAGATCGCCTCTTCGGTGGAGTTGGCACCGGTACCGGCGATGACCTGACAGCGGCCGTTGATGATTTCCACCGTCCGGGCAATGACTTCGATATGCTCTTCATTGGAAAGAGTCGGAGATTCTCCGGTGGTTCCGACGGGGACAACTCCGGCAACTTTGCCGGCGACTTGTGCTTCGAGCAGTTTTTCAAAGGCCTGCCAGTCAACTTTGCCATTTTTGAACGGAGTTACCAACGCAGTGTAGACGCCCTGTAATAACATTTTCTGTTTCCTTCAAAAGTAAATTTTCCATTTGGACACATTGTTCTGCTATAATTTACCACCATTTGCAGTTAAAATCAATACTCGGATTTGAAAAAAGCGGCATCAGTGTTAAATTATGTAAAAAGCACCAAATGATATGGAGATTAAACAGAATGAAAAAATTTGTTTATATGGGTTTTGCGGCAGTTGCGGCACTTGTGTTTGCCGGATGTGTTTCCTATAATTATGACGGCAAAACTGAACCCCCGGTAAAGGCGGCAAAAGATATCCGCATTTACAACAATGCTGAGAGCATCGGCAAAACATATACGGTGCTGGGCACCGCAGTTGTTTCCGGCAACAGTCAGGATGTCAGCCGGGACCGGATGATCGAAAAACTCCGTTCTGAGGCCCATAAATGCGGAGCTACAGCAATTCTCATCATTGAACAGCAGCTCATCCCGACCGGAACCGCTTCCGGCAGTCAGCCCTTTATGACCGCCTTTGATTATGATGACACCAGCAGCAGCTGGCGTCAGATCTACCAGGATGTTGATCAGAATTTCGCCAACACCAGGCGGGTCAGATACAATCAAAGCTCTTCCGGCTCATCCCGCCGGATCATCCGTGCTGAATTCATCCGCAGTAACTGAGCCGGGAAATTCCGGCTGCGCTTCCGGGGTAATATGAAACCTTTGAAAGATGAAATAGTCAGTTTGAACAATGCATTCAAACTGAAGTTCAAAAAACTCTACCTCGGAATAAGCAATGTACGATGCAAGTCGTGCTATCCCTATCCCCGGCTGATCTATTCGCTGGGCAATGCAGGAGACACCTTTTTTTCAGACGGCTCTTCTGAAACCGTTTTTGAACGGGGAGTCTGGCTGCTGATACCGCCCTATCTGGAAATTCATCATCATCTCCGGAACAGTCATCATCTGGCGATACATTTCACCTGTTCTCTGCTGGATGGCATGGAATTGTTTTCCGACATAAAGCGGATCGAACATGGATATGCTCCGGAACTGCTGCCGATCGCCGAATCCATTTCTCCGGAAAATCACATCCATTTTTTAAATGGTGTCAATCTGATTTTGCGGCATGCACTTTATCAGGTCATGCAGAAGCACGACTGGGATCTGGAACGCAAAGTCGCCGGCATGAATATCTATTATCCGCTGACAGAATATCTGCACCGCAAACTTGATCCGCACATTACAGTCGGAGAGATGGCAAAGGTGATGAATTCCGGAGAACAGAGTTTCGCCAGAAAATTTTCTGCCGTCATCGGGGTGACGCCACATAAATTCAATGAAAACATCATCATCGATCATGCCGTGGAATTGTTGGAAAACAGCGATCTTTCCATTAAGGAGATCGCCGCCGCACTGCATTTTTCCAACGAATACTATTTTTCCCGCTTTTTTAAACGGCATATGAAAATCGCCCCGGGAAGTTTCCGGAATAAACCGGACAAATTTTGATCAGTTGGGATATTGATCAGGTTTAAAATACAGAAAAGTATATTTTTTTGATATTTTTTTGTATTGCTGAAACCTGCTTGAAGCAGTATATTTGCCAATGTTGAAACAACGGAGGTAATCATGATCGAATTATGGGAAAACGTATCCAGGAATATTGAAGCAAAATTTGCTGATCCGGATTTTTACCGCGACGCCCCGGGAACACCGTTGCCGGAATTGCTTAAGGAACTGGATGAGCTCTTTCAAAAAGACTGTGATCTTCCGCGTCCAATTGCCAAAGCCCGGGCATTTTCTTTGGTGTGTGAAAAAATCCAGCTTAAAGTTTCCAATGGCGATTGCTTCCCCTCTTTTGCCTCCTGTTTGACCAAACCGCTGGCGGGAATTTATATTGCCCGGTGGCGTAAAGATACCATGGGGCGGGTGTTTACCGCCGAGGAACGTCAGGAGATCCGTTCTGCTGCGGAAAGCCGTATCATCCAGATCCGCAGTGATTTTGAACATTCCGTCCCGGACTGGGATGCGATCTTTGAATTGGGATTGAGCGGATTGCTCGACCGGGTCAGGTTTTATCAGCAGCAGAATTCCGGGAAGTTTGCCGAACATCCGGAATATGCCGTCTTTTATGAAGCGGTGATCATGGAATACAATGCTGCACTTGCGCTTGTAGACCGGTTGATTTGCGAAGTGGAGAAATTGCCGCCTCATCCGTTGCGGGAGCTGCAGTACACCGCATTGAAACAGCTGCGTTCCGGTAAAGCAACCACATTTTATGAAGCATTGCTGCAGATCTGGCTCTATTTCCAATTGTCGGAGTATATTGACATTATCCAGACCCGTTCTTTCGGCAATCTCGACCGGATCCTTTATCCCTATTGCCGTCGGGATATCGATTCCGGAAAATATACCGAATCGGATATCCGTTTCTTTATCCGCTGCTTCATGTATCAGGCAACAGCGATGCATTATACCGTCGGTCATCCGTTCTATTTCGGAGGAACCAACGCCGACGGCAGCAGTGCCATCAATGAACTTTCCTATTGGATCCTGGAAGAATACGACCGCTTGAATATCCTTGATCCGAAATTGCATATCAAAGTTTCAGAAAATACTCCGCAGGATTTTATCGATTACGCATTGAATATGATCCGCAGCGGACGCAACAGCATCGTTTTTGTCGGTGAACCGTGCATTATCCGTACCATGACGAGGTACGGCTACTCTTTGCGGGAAGCGCAAACTGCCGACATCAAGGGCTGTTATGAATATTGTGCCCGCGGCGGCTGTGTGGAAACTGCTCCGCTGACGCTCAATTCAGTAAAAATTCTGGGCCTTGCGCTGCGCAACGGCATCGAAGTTTTGAGTGGACAGCGGCAGGGGCCTGCGACCGGAAATGCGGCTGAATTCACCTCGTTCCGGCAGTTGTACCGGGCGTTTTTGCGCCAGTTCTTTTACCTGATCGACCGCCATCTGGCTTATGCTCTGCGCCTGGAGGAAAAATTGGATGAGAGCAATCCGGCTCCTATGCTTTCCGGTGTTTTTGAATCCAGTTTGCGCCGTGCCGCCGACGGTTATGCCCGGGGGGCCAAATACAATAATACCAATGTCTGGATCTGTGGCTGTGCAACGACGGCGGATTCTCTTGCCATGATCAAACGCTATTGTTTTGACCGGAAAAAATTCACTCTGCCCGCTCTTGTAGAAATGCTCGACCGGAACTTTGAGGGCGATGAACTTATCCGTCAGCAGCTGCTCAATGACCCGGAAAAATATGGCAACAATCAAGATTTGCCCGACCGGATCGCAGTTCATTTTACCTCCGCTGCGGCAAAGCGTATCAGTGGCAAACCCAATTCCCGGGGCGGAATCATTACCACGGCACTGCACGCTTCCAACCGCTTTTTCCAATGGGCAGATCTTTGTGAAGCGACTGCTGACGGCCGACGTCGGGGGGATGAATTGAGCAAAAATATGAGTGCAACTCAGGGGAGTGCCATTTCCGGTGCCACTTCGCTGGTATCTTCGGTATTGAAGTTCGACACTTCTTTGTTTATGGCGGATCTGCCGGTGGATATCATGCTGCATCCCAGTGAAGTCAAAGGCGATGCCGGACTTGCCGCTATGCGGGCATTGCTGATGACCTATATCAAAAATTACGGCCATGCGATGCACTTCAATGTAATGGATGCCGCCGTTCTGCGAGCGGCCCAGAAAGAACCGGAAAAATACCGGGATCTGCAGGTGCGCATCTGCGGCTGGAACGTCTATTGGAACTCCATCAGCAAACGGGAACAGGATGCTTATATCCGGCAGGCGGAAAAATTATGATTGGAACCATTCTCAATATCGAACACTTTGCTGTCCACGACGGCCCGGGAATAAGAGCGGTTGTTTTTTTAAAGGGCTGTCCGTTGCGCTGTTTGTGGTGTCATACCCCGGAATCCCAACGCCGGGAGTTTGAATTATTGTATAATCACGAATACTGTCTGGATTGCGGCTGTTGTCAGCAGCTGTTCCGGAAACTTCCGGTTTCTGATCTTTCGGGAAATGAACTGGCTCTTGCCGGTAATTGTCCGACCCGGGCCCTCTCGATCGCCGGCAGAGAGATTACTGCCTCCGGAATCATTGCAGAAATCGAAAAAGACCGGATGTTTTTCAATGAGAGCGGCGGCGGCTTGACCATCTCCGGCGGAGAGCCGCTGTTTCAAGCGGAATTCACTTTGGAAATCATGCGTCTGGCAAAACAAAATGGTATCAGCTGCTGTATCGAAACCTGCGGTTATGGTAATTTTAAATATTTACAGCAATTCAGCAGTTATACCGATATTTTTCTTTATGACATCAAGGCATCCGATGGTGAACTGCACCGCCAATTGACCGGTGTGGACAATGCCCTTATTTTGGAGAATCTGCAAAAACTCAACGATCTCGGTGCCAATATCATTTTGCGTTGCCCATTGATCCCCGGCGTGAATGATGATGAGAAACATCTGTTGGAAATCGCCCGGCTTGCGGATAAATTGAACAATGTCCGGGCTGTTCACATTGAACCATATAATCCGCTTGCCAGAAGCAAATACCGCCAGCTCAACCGGTCTGACAATGGTATACCGGAGGATTTCCCGGCAGAGGAAACGATTCGGCATTATCTTGAAACCATCTCCAATCACACCTCAAAACCGGTGGAAATCCCCTGATTGCGGCACAAAAAATCGACCGGCGGAAATTCGCCGGTCGAAAGAATCACATCAGCCGATCAGAATTTTACAAAACTGTTCCAGATCGGATAGGTGTAGCGGGTGCGGAAACGCAGACGGCTGGAACTTTCTCCGATCCGGCGCCGGGAATATTCTTCAGCGTAGGTATCGAAAATCGGCACAAAGGTCACGCTCGCTCCGTTGTCGTAGAATTCGACTGCGGCGGCACCGGCAGGATATTCGGTGGTCTGCGGCATATTGATTTGGGTGAGACCGCCCAATTTGACTGAAGCAGCCACATTTTTGTGTCCGACCAGCAGCAATCCTTTGCAGCGGGAAAGTTTTTCCAGAAGTTTCCGGGCACCTTCGGGGGCTTCGGAAATGGATTTTTTGCCCCGCGTTTCACCGATGGTAGCTGATTTATCTTTGGCGGCAACGTAGTTGTCGGGAATCAACTGGTAGTGGGTGAATATAAGCAGCGGCATTTTTTCGTCGATCTTGTCGATAATGGCACGGTTTTCCGGAGTATCGATGATTCCGACCGGGATGTTGAGCCGGACAACCTGAACGCCGTTGTGAATGACTATACCGGAAGGAGAACCGAAAGTCGGGATCCATTTGCTGGATGCATCACGGATGTGATCATGATTTCCGCGGGTGAATAATACCGGCATTTTGGCATTTTTGAATGCCTCTTTGGCAGCATCGATTTCAGCGGCAAGACCTTTGTCAGTCAAATCTCCGGGGACCAGGATGAAATCCATCTTGTCGGCATTGAATTTATCGACGATTTCGCCGACCAGTTTCTGACTGCGGCTGTGCATTCTGCCGAAGTTGTCAGGGATGGTGGTCAGGTGCGTGTCAGACATGACACCGACTTTCAACAGCAGTTTGCCGGTGGCCTCTTGCCGGGTACGGAAAGTTATCGGTTTTTTCAGCGGGCCGGTGAGAGTGTATTTGGTATCCGGCTTGAGATTGTCAAAGGTGACTCTGCCGAAATAGCCGTCGATCTCCTTTTTTACACCATTGCTCAATTTGCAGCTGCGCTTGGCGGCGACATTGAAACCGTAGCGGAAGGTCGCACTGGTGGTCGTGACCGTCAGCAGATCGACATGATCGGCAATATTTTTGCGGATCGGGAAGGGAGGCATGGTTCCCTCTTTTTCCAGCATACCGGGGAATCCGGCTGCGGCGGCAATGCGATGCGGAATATCGCTGTTTTCCTGCGGAGCTTTGAAGTTTTCCGCACCGGCTCCCTTGGTAAAGGTGATGACTTTGGCCGGTGTGTGGCCGAAGCTGGTGTAGTTGAAACCGCAGCGGTTATCCCGGATGCGAAGAGCTTCGATGACCAGCGGATTGTATTTGCCGTAACCCATGCTGGCGGTGAATTTGTCGGTCTTGGTCTGTTTACCGGAGATGAACTGCTGGCAGGCGGCTTCGATTCTGGCGTTTTCCTCAGCCGAGAGATTAGCGATGCCGACCATTTCAGTGACCTTTTTGATCATATCGGCGGCGGAAGCTTTATCCTTTTTCATCTGGTTGACGATGCCGGTCATGGAGTTGAGGGATTTCTCCTGCTTGAGGATGGCCTCTTTGCGATATTTGGCAATATCGTTGATCTTGGTACCGCCGGTATCGTGGTCAGCGGTGACGACGATCAGGGTCTCTTCCGGATGTTTTTCAGCGAATTTGAGTGCTTCGCCGATGGCGGCGTCAAATTCGATCATCTCCCGGAGGGCGGTTCCGTGATCGTTGCGATGGTTACCGTGGTCGATGGCACCGCCTTCGACCATGAGAAAGAAGCTGTTGCCGTTGGCAGAGAGCAGTTCGGCGGCTTTGGCGGTGACATCCGCCAGCCGGGGTTTGTTTCCGGCGTGGGTATCGGAAATAACCACGTTTCTATTGCCCGGTTTCAAAGTGGAGAGCTGTTTGCCTTTGACGACGGTATAACCGTTGCGTTTCAGATGTTTGTTGAGATCGCCGATTTTGTATTCCGGCGGCAGAGCAACGGTACTGATGCCGAAGAAATCAAAATGTGAAGCGTAGAGGTCCGCAAGGATTCCGGCGGCTTCATAGCGTTTGAGGCGGTTGGCATAGTGGGCAGCCGGAGTGGCATCATTGATGCCGACACTGGAAATGATACCGATTTTCCAATCCCGGGCCTGAAGCCGACGGGCCAGACTGCTGCGGGGAGTACC
>JAZRNP010000060.1:0-4255 GCA_045648225.1 Victivallaceae bacterium
GGTCATGACGTCCGGTGATTTCCACATCGCAGGCGTTGCCCCGGTCATCGATACTCTGTTGAAGTGCGGCAATGGACGGTGTCGGCTTGACGGCGATGGTGAATTCGATCAGATCACCGTTGGAAATCCCGCCGAGAATACCACCGGCATGGTTGGTGACAAAAGGGATGTCTCCCGGGCGCAACGGATCGTTATTCTGACTGCCGGACAATCCGGCAACTCCGAATCCGGCACCGAATTCAATACCTTTGACTGCTCCCAGTGAGAGCATGGCATGAGCAAGCAGAGCGTCGAGTTTATCAAAGACCGGCTCTCCCCATCCGGCGGGAACTCCGGATATCCGGCATCCGACCTTGCCGCCGGTGCTGTCTTTTTTTGCAGCAGCATCGGCTACGGCCTGAATCATTGCCGGAGCGGCATCGGGATCAGGAGAACGTGCCGGGTTGTTTTCAATTTCTGAAGCAATGAATTTTTCCGCTTTCACGCCGCCGATTTCAGCGGCAAAGGCAGTGATATCAACTCCCAGTGTCCGGAGAAAAAGTTTGGCTATCGCTCCGGCGGCTACTCTGGCAGCCGTTTCCCGGCCCGAAGAGCGTCCGCCACCCCGGTAATCCCGGAAACCGTACTTCGCATCATAGGTATAGTCAGCATGACCGGGACGGTAAATGTGTTCGACTTTGGAGTAATCGTGACTGCGCTGGTCGGTGTTGCGGATGACGATCGCGATCGGAGTTCCGGTGGCCACGCCGTTGAAGACTCCGGAAAGGATTTCCGGAGCGTCGCTTTCCTGTCTGGCGGTGGCCAGAGCCGATTGACCGGGGCGGCGACGGGCGAGTTCCTGTCTGATAAATTCAATATCCACCGGCAATCCGGCAGGTACTCCATCGATGACAACACCGAGTGCTGCACCATGGGATTCCCCGAATGTGGTGATTTTGAATATTTCTCCGAAACTGTTTCCGCTCATAGTGTCAAACCTTTTTTACTGAATGGAATCCGGACGGATGATCTGAGTTCCGACACCATTGGCGGTGAAAATTTCCAGCAGCAGCGAATGGTGGAGCCGACCATCGATCAGGTGGACTTTATTGATGCCATGGTTGAGGGCTTCGGCACAGCTCTGGACTTTAGGCAGCATACCGCCGGAAAGAATGCCGTCGGCACTGAGTTTGGGAATATCGGTAGTGCAGATCGTCGGGATCACGGAGCTTTCATCCTCACGGTCCCGGAGCACGCCGGGAACATCGCTGACAAATACCAGCTTGCGGGCCCGCAATGCCTTGGCGATTTCGCTGGCGGCGGTGTCGGCGTTGATATTGTAAACCTGACCGTCACTGCCGGTGCCAAGCGGAGTTACCACCGGGATGCAGTTGGCTTCCAGAGCTTCCAGAATGGGTGAGATGTCCACACCGTCAACTTTTCCGACAAAGCCGATATCTTCCGATTTGCCGGTGACGGGATCGGTGGAAAAAGTTCTGGCAGCACGCAGCACCTTTTTGCCGGAGATGCCTTTCATCCGGCCGCCGGCGGCTTCACCGAGGGCGAGCAGATTGGCGTTGACCTGATTATGAAGAACATCATCGACGATGCCGATGGTGCGTTCATCGGTATAACGCAGACCGTTGACAAATTTAACCGGAATATCCTGTTTTTTCAGTTCCGCAGAAATGGCTTTGCCGCCGCCGTGAACGACGATAGGACGGATGCCGATAGCTTCGAGCAGTACGATGTCGCACATTGCGCTTTTGACCAGTTCAGGGTCTTCCATGATGCTGCCGCCGCATTTGATGACGACCAGAGCTTTACGGAATTTCTGAATAAAGGGGAGGGCTTCGACCAGAACAGATGCTTTGGCAATGAGATTTTGCATTTTGTTTTCCATGATTTTTACTTCCAATTTAAAATATCTTCAAGAGAATATTTGGGAACGGTGAGTGTTCCCTCGCCGTTCAAATAATAGGCACAACTTTCTGTTATCGGGATATCAACCGACTTCGGAGACTCTGCCGGGAATCCGACTGCCGCCAGATAGACGATCTTGCCGCAGCCGACGATTTTCCGGATCTCTTCGCGGTCAATTGCCCCGAGCCAACAGCATCCGAGTCCGGCATCGGTCGCTGCAAATTCGATACTTTGCAGAGCTGCACCGGCATCGGCGCAGAGCAGTTCAGAGAGTTCATTTTCGGTGGTGCTCACCACGATGAATGCCGCAGGTGAAGTTACATTTGCCTGTGGGGTACGCAACGGCTGCACCAATCCTGCCCAGCGGGTGTGTTTTAGAATTTCAAGCACCATTTCCGGGGTGCGGACAACCGTGTAACGCAGCCGCTGCTTGTTGGAAGCGCAGCTGGCTACCCGGGCGGCATCGACCAGATCGGCGAGCATTTTGTCGGAAACCGGCTGTTGTTTGAACAATCTTACCGTCCGGCGGTGTTTGAGCAGTTCTTTAAACTCCATAGCTTGACTGAATCCTCAGTTTTCTTCTCCAGTGAGCGAGAGTATCTTGCGGTAATCGGCGATTTCCAACAGGGCACTTTTTACCTGCCGGATCTTCCAATTCAAATGCCAGACATCACCGACATATTCCATGCTTGGCTCCCAACCCAACCGGGAATCGGCTTCGACCAGCGGAATGGCACTTTCGGCGTTTTTGATCTCCTCGTTAGCGAGAGCTTCGATCTCGTTGAGGATCATCAAACCCTCTTCTGCAGTGAAAATATTCTGCAGATCCCGGTTCAAACACCACCATTTTTTTGCATTGTAGCAACTTTGCAAAGCGGTGCGGATGTAGCGTCCCAGATTCAGCTCCCGTTCCAGAGCCTCTTTGCGGTCAGCCGGAGCTGCGGCGAGAGCATTTTCGTACAGAGCGATGCCTTCGTCCCACAGGCGGAGAAATTCAACCACGCCTTTAAGTTCATTCGGGTAACGCAATGCCGCAGGGAGCTGATTGATGTTTTCGTAAGGCTGGTAAAAGGTCTTGACGATCCTGCCGCCGAAGTGGGCCTTGGGATCGGAGGGGAATTCGATCTGCTTGGCCGCCATCGTCCGGGTGATATTGGGTTGGAAAATCAGCGGATAGGCTGCTCCAACGCGCAACGGACCATACTGATCTTCGTTGGTAGCGGGCAGGTAATCAAAAGCGTCGCTCCACTTCTGCCATGCCTTGAGCAGATCCCCGGCTCCGTTTCCGGCCCGTCTTTGAGCGAAAAGTTCGAGCATCTTATCCAGATCACACTGCGGAGAATTGAAGTATGCTTTTCCCAGATCGGTTATGACCGAGGGGAACCAGCCGTAATGGTGGCAATCGTAGAAAGCGTTGAGATTGCATTCTCTGCGGAATCGGTCGAGTTCTTTGAAGCGGACGATCCAACGCTGCGGTACCGGTACGTAGGGAATGACTCCGACATCCCAGGTGGCTCCGGCTGTATTGGCGGTGGAGAGCAGCGGGATATTGAATTTTGCTGCCGCTTCACATTCACTGGAAAAGTAGTATCCAGGTTTGGCGGCGACAATGGAGTAGTCCATCACCCGGCGCATCTGTCCGAAAACGGTCAGTTTGGAAAAGATATCATAGGTGACCTGTACCGTGATCCCTTCCGGCAGATTTTCCAGAAACTTGCTGCGTACTTCCAGCGGAGTCCATCCCCAGTTGTAGGTGTTGAAAATCACCTTTGCTTTGGGAACCGCTTTGCGGATGGCATCCCGCACCCGGGTCAGAAATGCCGGATAATCACTGCAGGGCCACCATCCCGGACTGGGCAGTACGCTGGGAATTCCGAAGTAGGAGCTTTCTTTGCGGTGCTTACCGGTGGTTGCGGGATCTTTGCTGGGGAATTCGGCACTTTCACCGACCAGCATGACACCGGCAACATCCGGATAATTTTGCAGCAGTTTGGTGTAAACATTTTCAAAAAACGCTTCGGCATCCGCATCGTCCGGATGTTTAAAACTGGGCAGATAAGCGTAGAGATAGACTTCGATATCATAATTTTTTGCCCGACGGATCAGATCGTTGAAGTCCAGATAACCGATGTTGGTCTGGTTTTCTCCACGGCAGAATACGGCAATGGCATCGAAGCCGGCGTGCATGATGGCGTTAAGATGGGAATCCGGAAAGAGTTCAATTCCCCAGCCGGAGTGAACGATACGGGGAGAGATCAACTTTTCTCTTTTGACCGAACCTTGTTTCAATGCCGGTGCTCCCCGGAGATTCATCAGATCTTCCAGATAGACAAGTCGGATCGTAGCCATGTCG
>JAZRNP010000061.1:0-2913 GCA_045648225.1 Victivallaceae bacterium
ACCGTAAGAGCCCACCCCAGCAGCATTCCGCAACGGTCCCGGGATTTCAATGCTATGCGCAAGGCAAAAAAACCCCACAGGGTATAGAGCACCAGCACGGCGGCAATTCCGGCAAATCCCAACTCTTCTCCGACGATGGACAAAATGAAGTCGGTCTGTTTTTCCGGCAGATAATCTGCTTTGAAACGGCTTTTGGTCAGGCCGACACCGAACCAGGAACCGCTCCCCAGAGCGAGAAGTGAAAACCACAACTGCATACCATAGTCATTCTGATACTTTTCCGGTTCAAGAAAAATGGTCAGCCGTCCCCAGCGCATAGCGTCAAAGGCCCGGATGTACAAAAACATCAAACCGCCGAGGCAAACGGGAACCAGCCAATAAAACCAACTCAACCCGGCAACAAAAACAGTAACAAAGGACATGGCTCCGACCAATGCGGTGGTGCCGTAATCTTCTCCGAGCAGAATAAGTCCGAGCATGGCTCCGACGACACCGCCTAAAACCCAGATCCCGTTGCGTTTTTTCTTCCAGCTGGCAAACGAACGGAGATTTTCCGAACAATACCATGCGATAAATATCGCCACGGCGATCTTTGCCATTTCAGAGGGCTGAAAGGTGTATCCGGCAAAATGTATCCAGCGGTGAGCACCATTGACTTCCCGTGAACAACGGGCCCATAACAGCAGCAAAGCGGTTCCTCCGAGCAACCAGTAGGAGAGTTTGCCCAGTAATTTATGTCCCATAAAAAACGCCGTAGTACCGGCAACGCATCCGATGACCGCCCAGATGAATTGATTGCGGAAAAAAGATGCGGTCTCCTTACCGCTGAAGTGGCTGGTTGCCGAATAGATCATCATCAATCCGAACGCAGTCAGCAATATGGTTACAAGCAGCAATCCCAAAGCATCGGAAAAAACTCCCTTGCTTTCATCGCTTTCGCTGACCGGAGCATTGCTCTCGACAACGAAATCCTCATTCTGCATTTGCGAAGCATATTCGTCAAGACGACTGCGGAGATTTTTTTTCATCAGAATACGACCTTCTGTCCGGGGAGAATAGCTTTCAATCCGGTTCCCGAAACCAGCGATGCGGCATCATCGTCATCGCAAACGGAACGGGGATCGAGTTCGATTTCAGCGTTGATGCTTCCATCGGCGTTGTACGGGATGGCGACCCCGGCATCGGCCAGTCTCCGGGCATTGCGGGCGGAGATCATCTGGCGGCAGCTTTCAACTGAGTCAACTCCGGTCAGATTTTTGGTCGGGGCAAAAAGTTCGTTGCGATCACCCTCCAGCAAAATAACTTTTTCCGCAAGCGGCAGAGCATCGAAAATAAAGGATTCCAACTTGACGCCATTGGGAGCATCCGGCACTGTGACATTGCCCTGTGCATCCAACGCAGAAATCTTTTTATCGGCCCGGTGCCAGGGGAGTTTCAACGAATTTCCGGCCGTGAGCCGTTCAATATAACTCCGGGAAAAGACATGGATCGCCGGACTGCCGGCGGAGTAGACCAACGTACCGTCCGGATTTCGCATTTCAGCAAGTTCGACAGGCAGATCGCTGTATTCAATGATCATCGTCCGGCCGCCGCTTACGCAGAAGTTGCCAAGTTTTTCAAAAGGACCGGTCTTGGCAAGAACGATCGCTCCGACTTCGGCTTTTTCCAGAGCAAGCAGACCGGCAAACCGGGGAGAAACCACCGGAACCAGCGGATTGTCCACTTGAAAATAGGATACAACTTCGGTGCCGTCTTTGATCATTTTATCCAGCGCACCGCTCCGGCGCAATGCCAGCAGCGTACCGCCGTGGCCATCCGGAGAAAGTGCCAGAGAAGATTTGGAACTCATCAGCAGTTTGCCGTCAGTTCCGAATGCCGGCATCGTACCCTGAGTAAAAAAGAACACCTCTTTTTCATTCAACCCGAAAAAGTTTTTCTGCCGGAAAAATTCTTCCGTCGCCGCCCGGTTGATCGGACTGGTCATAATATACCACGGAATAACTTTTCCATATTTTTCTCCGAGGCGCAATATGGATGAAGCAAAATACTCAAACAAGCTGCGGCTGCTCACCGGACCAATGGGATAAGTTCCCTTGGGAGCATCGAATCCGAGCCGGGTTCCCTGCCCTCCGGCAACGGTGAGGCAGCAGATTTTGCCCTGCTTGAGCAGCGCAACACCGGCAGCATCAGCTTCGGCATAACGGTCGCTCATTGCAGAATCGGTAAGGCGGAAGTATTGAGCAGGGGAAAGATCGTCCGGGATAGCGGTTTCCGGCCGTTTCAGCACATAATCTGCGGCGAGCTGCGGTATGGCTTCCCAATCGACATTTTCCAGTTGACTGATATATCCGGCACGGGAATTGTCGTCAAGTTCATTGAACCATTCAAGCAAATGCAGCTGTCCGGCAGCAGCGATACGATTTTTCAAACCGGCAGATATTTCAAGCATATTTCCTCTCCATTATACAAATTATATGTTCGTAACAAATATAATATGCTTCAATATAAATTTCCACTGTGAAAAATATTTTTTTCAACAAAAAGCGAACTTATCGGAATGCGTATCCGCATGGTATATTTCTACATCCCGCCGGAGCCGGGCGACTTCAGCAGCACTGTTTCAGTTGAAGGACTATTCTTTATTGCGCCGGTAGTTTTCCATAATTTCGGTGACGTATTTTTTGGTGGAAGCTATTTTTATCCGGGGGATAACCTCTCCGTCAAAATTCTCCGGCTTGTATAAGTTGGCATATTTCAGTCCGGCATTGTATTCGATGAGAGCCAATTCGGTACTGCAGCGGTACTTTTTCCACCGCTTCAGTGCCTGCGCCAGATACCAGCACCCGATATTGATGTTGGTGTCGATCGAATAGAGTTTCAATCTTCCCGGACACTTGGTCCGGTACACCCGGG
>JAZRNP010000062.1:0-3465 GCA_045648225.1 Victivallaceae bacterium
CCGCCGCACTCAACGCAGTTCGGGCCGGCAACCGCTATCTGGAAAAATGTGCCCCGTGGACGCTGGCCAAAAACGGCGAAACCGAAAGACTTCACACCGTGCTGGCTCTTGCCGCCAATGCGCTGTTCAAAGTCGCCGTCCTGCTGACTCCGGTCATGCCGGAAAAAATGCTTGAACTGATCAAGGCTCTCGGCGGAAACGAAGTCCCCGGAATCTCTGATCTGGCCGCTCATGCCGGAGTTTCCGGATGGAATATGACCGACATTCCGCCGCTGTTCCCCCGGATCATCGAAGAAAAAACCGAAGCGGCCCCTGCCCCCAAAAAAGCAGAGAAACCGGCCAAGGCCGAAAAGAAAAATGCTCCGGAAGCCAAAACTGAACTCCCCGGTGTCATCACGATCGATGATTTCAAACGCACTGAATTGCGCACGGCAAAAGTACTGAAAGCTGAAAAAGTTGAAGGAGCCGACAAGCTGCTGAAACTGGAAATCGAAGTCGGCCCGGAAATCCGGCAGATCGTTTCCGGCATCGCCCAGTGGTACACCCCCGGGGATCTCATCGGCAAAATGATCATCATCGTTGCCAATCTGCAGAAAGCTAAAATCCGTGGTGTGGAATCCAACGGTATGCTGCTGGCGGCCAAAGTCGGAGACACCTTGAGTTTGATCACTCCTGACAAAGATATTGCCTCCGGAACGCTGGTCGGCTGAAAGAAAAAGGTCAACTTGCTTGCGCAGTGCAGTGTATTCATTGCTCTGCGCAATTTTTTTCAGTTTATTGTTCGCTGTTTACGGGGAAATTCCAATGCGTAAATATCGAATCCGTGTGCCCGGATGAATTCCAGAACCCGATCCAGCTCCTCCCGGGAAATCGCCGGAGTCCGGGAGAGAACCCACAAATATTTCCGGCTGCTGCCGCAAACCACGGCGATGGAATAGTCCCGGTTCAGATCGATGATCCGGTAACTGCCCCAAAACGGCCACTGAAACGAAACTTCCAGTTCTCCCCGGTCATGTTCATCCGCGAAACGGGCAGTACCATTTTTTGACACCGCTTTTCCATTGCGCCATCCCTGATTGACAACTTTCACCCGTCCATCCGGCAAAAGCGAATAGTTTGCCGTAACTCCGGACATTCCGCATTCAAACCAATTGGGTAAACGGGCGATTTCATACCATTTGCCGCAGTAGCGTCTGATATCAAAATTTTTTACGGCGGGAATATTGGAAGTTTCAAACTTGCTGCATCCGCCGGATGATACCAGCAGAACGACCGTCATAAACAAAAAAAATTTCATCCGTCCGACTCCTTGTGTTACAGTTACACAATAGGTCAAACGGATGAAATATCAAGAGCCTATCAGATTATTTGCTGCAAAAAGGCACCGCCGGGAATCCTGCCTTGTTGTAAAGATTGCAGGTCGGATTATTCTGCCATGCATAACGGACGCCGACCGGAGCGGCAACCTTTTTGGAGGAAACAACCACGGTATTTCCATCGATAACCGCTTCATCGGCCCAGAAATATTTGCCGTCGGATCCACAAACTGCAAAACCTTCCAACTGGGTATCGGGGCTGTTGCGGATCAATTTGGCTTTACGCTTGTGTGCTTTGTATTCATAATAAAAATCCTGAATTTTTCCGGCACACAAACCGCCGTCAACATCCTTGAAACTGATCCGCAACTTGCAGCCTTCCCGGACAACTTTGGTCATCGAGGGGCCGGCAAAAGGAACTTTTTTGCCGTAGACATTGGCAAGAGCAATGGCGGCGAGGCGTTCACCGGGAGTTTGCTTATCAATGGGGTGAATCGAATGAGATTCGCCGACATCGATCAGGATAGCCTGACCGGTGAAAGGCACATCCAATGCAGCGGTCTGGGCATCGCGGAACTGAGCCCAGCTTTCCACAGCATTGGCGTTGTCATTTTTCAAACGGCAATTGGCAAGACTGCACCAGTAAAAGGGCATTTCCGGAAATTCAAAATGCTTTCTCCAATCGGCGATCAGTGCCCGCTTGAGTGCGGCATATTCCCGGTGGCGTCCGGCGTTGGTCTCTCCCTGATACCAGATCACACCATCGATGGCGTAGGGTAAAAGTCCATTGATACAGCCATTGAACAGCCGCTGCGTATTAAAAAATTCCCGGGGAGTTGCACCCGGATGGACAGGATCCGGAGCAGTTTTGTTTTTGAAAGTCACCTCACGGTAAAGTTCCCACGGTTTGCCGCCGAAATTGGTGGAACCGATGACCATATTGGCATTGAAATTCCATTGGGCATTGAGCGGATTGTAGATCCGGAACATCACCTCGTGTTTACCCGGTTTGATATTGGGAACCGTAAAACGCGGATAAAGATAGAGGACCGCATTTTCCAAACTCCATTCAAAGACCATTTTGCCATCGATCCATACGGTAAAGGGAACCCGCTGACGCTGAAGATTGAATTTCACAACATTATCATTTACAGTCAGCTGGTTGCGCAGCCAGACAACGCCGTTTCCGACCGGAAAAGTGGTGGTTTTCAGCCACTTGACTGCAGCATCCGGACAGACATGGGGAGTATCCATGCGGTTGTTGGCCTTGGCCCATTCAACAATATCGGTCAGATATTGTTTGCGCTTGGCCGGATATTTTTTATACGCTTTGGCGGTTGCGGCATCCCGCTTGGAGACTTCTGGAACAACTTCTGCGGCCTCTTTGCTCATCCATGCTTCAATTGGAGAACCGCCCCAGGCATCGTTGATAAGTCCGACCGGAGTATTGAGTTCAGCAAGCAGTTTTTTACCGAAAAAGTATCCCACGCCGGAAAAACTGCCAACCAGTTCCGGTTCGGCACAAACCCAGGAACCCCGAATGATATCGCTGGGCTGAGCCATGCTTTTCAGAGAGACATTGAAACTGCGGAACCGCTTGCCGATGGGATTTTTTTGGGCTTCGGAAAAACCTTCACTTTTATTCAAACGCCACGCCATATTGGACTGACCGGAGCAGAGCCAGACTTCTCCGACGATCACGTCTTTGATAACAAGATCGTTGACTTTGAGTTCAAAGGGGCCTTCCGGAGAATCGGCAAGGTTAAGATTGACCCGCCATTTGCCATTCTGTCCGGCAACAGTTTCCTGTTTCTGGTTGTTGAATTCGACCACGACCTTTTCGCCGGGATCAGCTTTTCCGAAAACCGGTACTTTTGCCTTTTTAGCCAGCACGGCATGATCGGAAAAAATGCCCGGCAACTTCACCGCTGCCGAAACCGGCAATACTGCGGCAGAAAGCAACGCTAACGTTAAAAAGAGATTTTTCATTTTTCAATATCTTTTTTCTGAAATGAAACCGCCGGGAATCCGGCTTTATTGTACAAACTTGCGGTTGGATTCTGGGCCCAGGCGTAGCGGACGCCGACCGGCTCAGCGACATTTTTGGAAGAAATGATCACCGTATCACCATCGATGGTCGCTTCATCGG
>JAZRNP010000063.1:0-4933 GCA_045648225.1 Victivallaceae bacterium
CCGCTTGGCCTCCGACTTCTCCGCTTTTCTTGAAAAAGAGAGCAGTTTTCAGGGAGAGGGGAAAGGCTTTTACTTTAATAGAATTGCTGGTCGTGATCGCGATCATCGCGATCCTGGCGGCACTGCTGCTCCCGGCATTGCAGAAAGCCCGTGAACGCAGCCGTACCACCGCCTGTCTCAACAATATGTCGCAAATCGGCAAAGCAGCAGGCATGTATCAGGGCGATTGGGATGGCTATGTTTCATCTCCCGGTTCAGGTAAAACCAGCGGTGCGACCGGTTATCACAGTTGGAAACAGGGATATGACCGTTATCTGGTAGAAAACTGGTATGCTGCATATAATATGCTCTGGGCTCCGGTTTGGAATTGTCCCACCAACCGCGCTCCCTATAAAAACAAGGACAAAACCTACAAGGGCTGGGATAGCACCAATGTAAGTATGCTCGGCAATTCGTCCTGCCTGAATACTTTTTCAACTCCGCTTAAAGTATCCAGTATAAAAAAGACTTCGATCAAAATTCTGGCTCTTGATGCCAGTAAAAAAACTATCGGCGGCGCGATGAATGCAACAAGTGTAAAACGGACTAGCGCGGCAGATTTCCTGTACGCAAAACACGGCAAAGGGAGCAACTTTCTAATGGTTGCAGGAAACGTTTCCTGGGAAAGCGATAACTCTCCATACCGGTCTGTAAGTAACGCAAATTACGCCAACACAGTATGGCTTCCCGGAACCTGATAAGTAACTAACAAAAATAGAACAGGAGATATTTCATGAAGTTCAAAACTATTTCAAGTATTTTGTTGGCATTGTGCGCTTTTATCGCCTCTGCCGCGCCGAAAAAAGTCGCATTTTACTGCGGAAACTACACCGGAGTATTCTCCCGGGCATTTGCCAATGTCTACGGCAAAACCGGAGACACCTCCCATTTTGTGCTTAATGAAAAAGCTGATATGATCGTATTTTCCCATCTGGGCAAATATACCGGTCCCCAGATCGACAAAGCAAAATTGCTCGCCTATGCTGAAAACGGCGGCATTGTGCTGATGTTCAGCGCAGTTCCCTCGATTATTTACAGCGAAAAACGCAGTCTGGCTTCCGGCAGTGATCTGCTCGGAGCTGACTATTACGAATACGGCAAATTCAAAGGAGAACCCTCCGAAATTGCCAAGGCGATTTTTGGAGAAAATGCCTCCGCCATCGCCGAATTCGTTAACACCCAGAAATCCAACTATCCCGCCATGGGCAAAGTGACCAAAATGGTCCGTCTGTTCGGAAACAGCAAGGGTACTGTCCTCGGCGTCAACCGGGTCGGTAAAGGCGCGCTGGTCTACACTTCGTTCCCGGCGGGCGGCAGTCCGGTCTACACCGCTGCGCTGGTCAAGCTGATGGAAACGCTGAATGATCCCGCCCTGATCGACAAATATTTTCCCACTCCGAAAAAACTGACCAAAACCGCCTATTACCTCGGCAATACAGCCGGAAGTTTCCGTACCATTTTCGCCAACAGCGTCAAAAACGGCGGCAGCAGTGCCGATCTCATTGTTCCGGATGCAAAAGCCGACGTACTGGTCTACGCTCACCGCGCAAAATACAACGGCAAAAAAGCCGATGATGCCGAACGGGCAAAACTTCAGAAATTTGTCCTTGACGGCGGCATCGTGATCTTCATGGGCGCCACCCAGAATGAACTTTACAACAAAAACCGTACTCTCGCCCTCGGAGCCGATGTCCTCGGAGCTTCTGTCTACGCCTACGGCAGAACCAAAGAAGCCCCCTCTGAACTTGCCCGCAAGATCTTTGGAGATAAAACCGACGCTTACAATGTCTACGCCAAACGCAAAGGCAACCACCCGGCATTGAATAAAGCCACCACGCTCGTCCGCCTTTTCGGCGGCAAGAACTTTATCGAACTCGGAGTCAACCGTCTGGGCAAAGGTGCGGTGGTCTACACCAGTTTCTTCCCCGAAGACAAAGAGTATTCTGAAGCACTGGTCAAACTGCTTGAGATCCTGCTCGTGCCCGAAGAGATGGAAAAATATTTCCCCGCCGCCCGGAACAATCAGGCCGTTTCCATCAATGGCAAAAAGCTTCACCTTGCGATCGCCAAAGGAGGTGACGCCGCTGCAGGCGCTTTTTTTCGCAAGATAATGGAACGCACCACCGGGCAGAAAAACTTTTACAGCATCCCCGGAAACAAGGATGAATACATCGTTCATTTCGGCGACACGCCGTATGTCAAATCTCTGAAACTTGACCTTGCCAAACTGCACCCCTACGGCTATGTGATCTTCTGCCGCGACGGCAAAAATCTGGTCATCACCGCCAAGAAACATGCCGGATTGATGTTTGCAGTCAATGATTTTCTCAAACGCTTTGCCGGATACCGCCAGTTCGGCGCCGGAGATTACTTTGAAGTCGTCCCCAAACGCTCCTCGATCGAACTTCCCGCAAAACTCGACATCTGCGAAGAACCCGCACTCAACAGTTATTATCTTGCCAAATCCCCCAACGGTTCCTTCGGCAGAAACAGCCGCCTCAACTGCATGGCCACCCACGCATTGAACAGTCTGGTGCCGATCAAAAAATATCATGCCACCCATCCGGAATACTTCCCGGTCATCAATGGCAAACGCAAAAAAATGAATCCAAACAAGGGCAACGGCCCGTGGAACCCCTGCATCAGCAACCCTGATATCCCCAAACTGGTTGCCGAATATGCCGATGAATACTTCAAAAAACACCCCGAACGGCTCGGTCTGCCGCTGGGTGTCAATGACGGCGGCGGCGACTGCCAATGCGAAAAATGTCTCCATGAATTCAAATCCACCGGCAACCAGTATGCCCGTTTCTACAACACTGCCGCCAAGGTGCTGGCAAAAAAATATCCGAACAAAGTTGCCGCCTTCATTGCGTACAGCCGCTGCTGCAAAGCGGTTCCCAAAGGTGTCCGCATGGAACCCAACGTCCTCGTGGAAGCAACCGGTATGGGAGTCAGCGCTTTCCGCGAAATGAAAAAGTGGAAGGATATCGGCGCCAAACACTTCGGTCTTTATGACTACATCTACTCCATCGGCGGCAGCTTCATCACTCCGCGCTACTATCCGCGTCTGATGGGCAAGCTCTGGAAAGATGCGATGAAAAACTACCGTCTGGAAAGTATGTGGGTCGAATACTTCCCCGCCTCGCTCATCTTTTCCGCACCCCGACAGTATGTTCTGGACAACATCGCATGGAATCCCGATGTCGATATTGAAGCTCTGCTCGATGACTACTTTACTTCCATGTACGCAGAAGCGGGTATGGAAGTCAAAAAACTTTTCGACCTCTTTGAAGTTGTCTGCGGCCGCGACCCCAATTTTGATATTCCCATCAAAAACCGCAAACGCTTCGCCCAGTACCAGTACTACACCCGCGAAGACATCAGAAAGACTGATGCTGCCATGGCGGCCGCTCTCAAAGCCGCAAAAAGCGACTACGCCAGGCGCAAAGTCAATGCTGTTCACAAAATTTATATGCTCATCCGCTTCAATCTGGTCAACGCCGTCTGCGCGCAGGAACTGGCGAAAATGACCACGATCAAATCGGATGAAGATGTGAAAAAAATTCTGGAACTCATCGAAGAGGGCTACACCGCCATCGCCGATTTGAAAGCCTACAAGGTCACCCCCGAAGAGGAAGCTGATATCTTCATCAACCCGGCGAAGTTCGGAGTCAAGCAGTTCAAAAACATCTCCAATCTCAACCCAATTTCCTATCTGGAACGCAGCGTCGACCCCGTTCTCAACCACCTCACCGCCTTCTTGAAGAAAAACAACCGCAACATCAGCAAATTCTACCGCGATGCCGCCACCAAAACCGCCCATCGCGCCGCTAAAGCCGCACTGCTCACCCAGGCGTACATGCAGGAACACACCCCGGTCAACCTCGTCCGCAACCCCGGTTTTGAAGATATCAAAAATGTCCGGGACAAACATCTGGTTTCCGACCACAACGACTTCAAGGGCGTGAGTTACTGGCACACCTGGAAGTTCCCGAACTCCAAAACTGAATTTTTCCTCCTCAAAGATGGTGTCCACTCCGGAAAACACGCCGGAGCCATCGGTGAACGGCAGATCGGCGGTTCGCTCATCAGCTACGTTAAACTGACTCCGGGATGCCGTTACAAATGGTCTTTCTACGTCAAACGCAACCGTGGCGAAGAAGGATTCGGATACGGAAGCGCCGGAGTGCGGATGCAGGGCAAAGGCGGCTGGCTCGACCGCGGCGGTTCAGTTTCCGTTCCCTACCCGCCGGAATGTGAAAACAATTGGGTGCAGGTCAGCACCATGTTCAGTGCTCCGGATGTTCCGGCGACTGCACTGCTGATCCACGGTGTCACCCGGCAGGGTGAAGGAGTATACACCGCATTCGATGATGTGAAATTGGAAAAAGTTTACGACCCGGCAGCCTTTGAGGCTAAAAAAAAAAGTAAAGTGAACTTTTCCGGAGATATCGCTTCGCTCCAGGTGAGCGTTGCGCTGAAAACCGCAGAGGAACTGCTCGCCAAGTGCGAAAAGTTCCTCCCGGCACTGGACGTTGAACTCAAACTCAAAAAAATCGGTGAATACGGAGTTTTCAAAGTGGAAGCTCCCACCGCAAATAAAATCATCATCTCCGGAGACGACGAAGCACTGCGCTGCGGCATTTACACCCTGCTCAACCGCTTCGGCATCCATTGGCTCAACCCGGCGGAAGAACCCTATCTGCCCGGCAGTGCCGTCAAGTTCGATGCAAAAAAGTTTGCCGGAGTCCATACGCCAGACTTCACCTACCGCAGTCTGCATATCTGCGCCGGCAAACACCATTTCGACGATCGCATCGCCCGTTGGATGAGTTTCAACCGGATGAACCACAAACTCACCCATCTGCCTGAAGATGATGTCGTAGGTGCC
>JAZRNP010000064.1:0-1912 GCA_045648225.1 Victivallaceae bacterium
ATGGTCGGGCAATACGGCAAAATTTACCGCCTGTCCGCGCAACGCTTCCATGATCGGAACCACGATTTTTGCATCGAAGTCGGTTATGGCCTGCAATTTTTTATCCAGATCGCCCATGTGGGAACATTCATCGATCGCTTCGACATGAACATATACCAGATCATATTTTTCGATCGCTTTAAGTGCAGCTTCAACTTTTCCGGCATAATTGGTGTCCAGAAATCCGGTCGCACCCGGGACATCGATCACCTCCATGCCACTGCATAATCCGATTCCTTTGATCACATCGACTGCGCTGATGACCGCTCCGGTACGGCCGGAGTAGCGTTCCTGAAATGAAAGCATCCGGGGCTGACGGCCGGGGCTCCATGGCCAGATCCGGTTGGCCGGGGCCGTTTTACCGGCATTGAGCGGGTGGGAAGCGAGAAATTTGGCAACTTTTTCTTCGAGGTCGATGAGGAATTCAACGGTGTACTTGGCTTCCGGAGAATCGTCTGCCGGGGCGAGGCGAAGCTGGGAAAGCGGCAGATCCTGCGATGAATCCGGTTTGAAGTAATTCACTTTATCGGAAAACTCTTTGCCGTGGAGCACCAGAATATTACGGTAGCTCACTCCGCTGTGGAAGGTCACTTCCGGAGAGTCGAATTCTGCTTTGAGAGCTGCCATCAATTCCGCCGCATCCCGATCGCTGATGTGACCGGCCGAAAAATCCTTTAAAATGCCGTCTTCAGAAACATAGACCAGATTGCAGCGCCATGCAACATCATTGTTTCCGAGAGTAATCCCCTGACTGACTGCTTCGATGGGGCCCCGGCCGGGATAGTTCAATTCCGGTTGGAATCCGAGCACGGACATATTGGCTACGTCCGAAGAGGTCGGCAATCCCGGCGGAAGGGTACGGAATGTACCGTTGATGCCGGTGCGGGCAATTTCGTCCATGCCGGGGGTGTTGGCGAATTCCAGAGGGGTTTTTCCACCGAGGGCACTCTGGGGATCATCCGCCATGCCGTCAGCCAGAAAAATTACAGCTTTACTTTGTCTTTTCATAATATATATTCATTTAAAATGTTTATAATGGTTGCTTTGTCAAATCCGCGGATTTCCAGAATTTTGTCCCGTGATGTTTCTCCGGAAATCAGAATGACGGAACTTTTGGAACAATTCAGCATTTTGGAAAACAGTTTGATCAATGCCGCATTGGCTTTGCCGTCAACCGGGGGCGTCTGCAGATCCAGTTTCATGGAATCTCCGAACATTCCGGAGATTCCGTTTCGTTTGGCTCCGGGGTGGACGTGCAGTTTGATCCGCACGTTCCCGGATGAATCAACTATGGCCGGATCAAGCATTTTCGCTGTTTTGACCATCTGCTTGAGCTTCAGGAGTTGTGACTTGGGAAAACTCTTCTGACGGTTCCGGGACGATGGTTTCATCAGCCGGGGCATTCTCTGCGGATGCCTGGTCAGCGGTTTCCTCAGTTTCCTCCGATTTCATACCGAGCAGTTCATAGATCTCTGCAACGGAAAGGGTCTCTTTTTCCAGAAGCGTTTCTGCAATTTTTTCCAACTGGTCCTTGTGGGTGGAGAGTATCTCCCGGGTCCGGTCGGTGGCTTCGTTGATCAAACGGCGGACTTCCAGATCAATCTCCCGTTCGGTTTCATTGGAAATACCTTCCGGCGGCGGACCGTCGATCCGCAGATGGGGATGATTGGCGAAATCTCCGAGTTTGACATTGCCGAGTTTTTCGCTCATGCCGAACATACAGACCATGCGCCGGGCAATGGCGGTCATGTGCTGGATATCAGCCGAGGCTCCGGTTGAAATATCGTCAAAAATGATCTTTTCTGCCGCGCGTCCGCCAAGAAGCATAGCGATTTTTTCACAAAGCTCTTGCTTGTAAACGCTGTAGCGGTCC
>JAZRNP010000065.1:0-18949 GCA_045648225.1 Victivallaceae bacterium
GAGCTGTGACCGGGTTGTTGGTCGGAGCAATGAACAAACCGAAACGCCATGACCGGTAACAACTTATGCTTTGATGCCGGCACACTGCGGTTTGACTTGGAAAATCTTGAAGATTTTCCGATTTTTCTTGCCGGTATATTCAAATTTGATCCCCGGACAAAGTGTTTCCGGGCCAGAGCGTGTGATTATGCCAATACGGTCAGGTTGTTGCATCAACACAACTTTCCTTTCCGTGACTTTGCCGGAAAATTCCAGACCCTTGAAGAGCTGCAGATAAGGGAAAATCTCATCCCGCACCCCCATCAGCACCACGCTCTCGAAGCTTGGAAGCAAAACGGTGCCTGCGGGACAGTTTCTCTGCCGACCGGTGCCGGTAAAACCATTCTGGCCGTGATGGCGATCGCCAATTTGAAGTATTCAACGCTGGTACTGGTGCCAACGATCGATCTGCTCACCCAGTGGTGCAGCGTACTGGAACGCTTTTTTCAAATCAGAATCGGTATGCTCGGCGGCGGAAGCCGGGATATTCAGGAGATCACCGTCAGCACCTATGATTCGGCCGTTTTGCAGATGGAATTCATCGGCAACCGCTTCGGACTTCTCATCGCCGATGAGTGCCACCATCTCCCGGGAGCCGGATACCAATTGGCAGCAGCAATGGCGATCGCCCCCTGCCGGCTGGGACTCTCTGCAACATTGGAAATGGAGCCGGAACGGTTGAATATCCTCCATGAACTCATGGGACAAACGGTCTGTTCCATCGGTATCGATGAACTGGAAGGAAACATTCTCGCCCATTATCAGGTCAAACGCCTGTTCGTCAATCTCACTCCCGCCGAAACCCGGGCCTACCGGGAACAGCGGATGATCTACACCGCATTTCTCAACCGCCACGGGATAAGTATGGCCAGCAGATACGGCTGGCGCAATTTTCTGATCGGCTGTTCCCGTTTGCCCGGCGGCCGGGAGGCTTTCACCGCCTTTTTGAACCAGCGGCGCATTGCCCGGGCGGGGGAAGCCAAACTGGAACTGCTCAAAGATATCCTGCGCAATCATTCCGGAGAAAAAGTCCTGATCTTTACCGCCGACAATAACAGTGCCTATGAAATCGGACGCCGCTTCATCCTGCCGGTGATCACCCATCACACCAGAAGTGCCGAGCGCAAAGAGTTCCTCGACCGCTTCCGGGATGGAACTTATCCGGTACTGGTCACCAGCAAAGTGCTGAATGAGGGAGTTGATGTGCCTTCTGCGGCAGTGGGAGTAGTATTTTCCGGTTCCGGCAGCGTCCGGGAACACGTTCAGCGGCTCGGCCGGATCCTCCGTCCCTCTCCGGGCAAGCAGCAGGCATTGCTGTATGAACTGGTCAGTGCCGGAACTTCGGAGGAGTACACCTCCGGCAAACGCCGGGAACACCGGGCTTACCGCAGAAAATATTGAGGAAAATATGCTGAAAAAAGAACATATCCTCTGCAAAATCAATTCCGGAAATATCAAACCCCGGTGGTTCGACCCGGAAAATCCGGAACACCTGGAATGTGCCGCAACCCTGATCTCCCTTTATCAGCAATCTGCCGAATGCCGCATGAGTGCAGATGAACTTGCGCAACTTGCCAAAAGTGCCATCGATTCATCATCGCTGGCCGGAGTGAGTGCCGGATTGAATAAATTATTGCTCGACCGCTGCGAATTCAAAACAGCAGATGAATTTGACTATCCGGCTCTGCGCCGGGAACTGTTTCAAAAATCAGCCGCAATGCTCAAAGCAGGACGCCTGCCGGAGCCCTTTGAAAACCACGATATCTACGGAGATCTGCCCGGATTTGAAAAAATCGAAAGATTTTCTCCGGTAACTCCGGTCGAATTGCTGAATCACTTTAATTTGGCTCAGGCGCAGGCACTGCTGATTTATGCCAAAACAGTAACGCTGAAAATTTCAGATCCGGATGTTTCCGCTCTGCGCAAAGTGATGAAAGCGGTAAAGTTTTTCCGGTTGCTGGCTCAATTTGTCAAAGCAGGGAAAAATTCGGTGGAAATCACCGTTTCCGGGCCGTTTGCTCTCTTCGGCCCCACAACAAAATACGCACTCTCGCTTGCCGCATTGCTCCCGGTGGTGGTGAATCTGAAAAAATGGACTCTGGAAGCTGAAATCATGTTCCGGGAAAGAACATTGAAATTGAAACTCAATGAAAAATCCCGCCTCCATTCAACACAACGGGCCTTCTCAACTTATCTCCCGGAAGAAATCCGGCTTTACCACCGCTTGTTTGCCGAAAAATCAACTGACTGGCAGATCATTGGCAATACACCTTTTCTGGATGCAGGAAATCAGGAGATCATCTTCCCGGATCTTTCATTTCAATCAGTTGAAACCGGCAGAATCATCCACTTGGAACTGTTCCACCGCTGGCACTCCGCCCAGTTGCAGCGCAGACTGGAACTGCTCAAACAGTTCCCTGAATTACCGCTGATACTCGGCATTGACCGTTCGGCGGCAGATGAAAACCTCCTCGCCGGATACGAATGCTTGCAAAACAGATTCTGGTTGTTCCGGGATTTCCCGGGAGTGGAAAATACTCTGCGGGCCCTGAAAAAACAATGCAGTATTGGCATTCCAGACTCCAAATAAGAGTTTTTCTCTCTCAAAACTTCCCACTCTTTACCCGAAAGACAGACCAAAAGTTGCAACCTGTCGTCATTTTTTATCGGATATCTGCAGTTTTTTGCGTTTTTTTTCAAAATATCATTTGAAATTTCTCCGGAATGTGGTATATTATACAATGTTGACAGCGATTGACAGTTTCAATCCTGGCAACGCCGCTAATAAAGCGGGGGAGTAGCTCAACTGGTTAGAGTGCCACCCTGTCACGGTGGATGTTGCGGGTTCGAGTCCCGTCTCTCTCGCCATTTTTTTGCCTTTTTTTCTGAGTTTCATATACGCAATCCCTGCAAAAAGCAACTCCTGACTTCTGCAAATTTTAATTTGCCTGTCAGGAGTTTTTCTTTTTGGTTTGGTATTTTTTGCTTCCGCAAAAAATGAGATTGCTCACTTTTTGAGGGTTGCGAGGCGGTTGCCGGTTGTTGGTACTTTGTTTTAGGAATACTGGGAATTTTAGGAATACTAAGAATTTTAAGTGAATGAGAGATGGTATGCCATGTACCCGGTGCCGACAAAAAGACAGAGCGGGTTTACTCCCAAAATCTCTCAATACCTCTCAAATTTTCCCAAAAACTCCCATAAGCAACCATCGATCCGTCTTGGGCACTGCACATGCGGCAGTACAACAGATAAAAAACCCTGCTTTTCACTTGGAAAAACAGGGTTCGCAGATTGAAAACTCAACTGAAATCAGTAGTTGGTAGCTTCCAATTCAAAGTAGGCTTTGGGATGGGCGCAAACCGGGCAGGCTTCGGGAGCGGCTTCACCGATGTAGATGTGACCGCAATTGCGGCATTCCCAGCGGTTGGGAGCGACCTTGACAAAGACTTCGCCTTTTTTGACATTTTCGAGCAGCTTGAGGTAACGTTCTTCGTGACGTTTTTCGATTTCGGCGACCCGGCGGAAGTTGCGGGCGAGAGCATCGAAACCTTCAGCTTCGGCGACGTCGGCAAAGTTTTTGTACATTTCGGTCCACTCTTCGTGTTCACCGGCGGCGGCGGCTTCCAGGTTGGCCATAGTATCGCCGATGCCGTTCAGGGCCTTGAACCAGAGTTTGGCATGTTCTTTTTCGTTGTTGGCGGTCTGTTCAAAAATTGCGGCGATCTGCTCATAACCTTCTTTGCGGGCAGCGGAGGCAAAATAGGTGTATTTGTTACGGGCCTGAGATTCTCCGGCGAAAGCATAGAGCAAATTCTGTTCAGTCTTGGTTCCTTTGAGGTCAGCCATTTTTATTTCTCCTGTTTTTGGGTTGTAAAATTTTCTTTTTCATCACCATTTTATGGCTTTCTTTGTCTATAATATAGTATTGATTATCACTTTTGCAAATAAAAAATCATCAAATTTTCAAAAAAAACAATAATTTTTCAATATTTTAATCATGGCGCAGTATTTTGCCGGTCGGCCTTATTTGGCCGGGAAAGCGATCGGCTGCGAGAAAATCACCATCTGATTCTTTTCAAGCTTCAGCAGTTTTTTGATCGCATCCCGGTCGAGCATACCGCAGACCACGGTGGCAAGATCCTTGTTTGCCGCATAGAGATAGACATTCTGAGAAGCACTTCCGGAATGATTCCCGGCATAAAGGGCCTGTTCCTCCGGAGTATTGCCGATCGCATTCATATCAGCGACAAAGACCAGCACCAGCGGAGCTTTTTTGTGAAACGGCTGACGTCCGCAGATTTTCCGGTAATCGCCTTTGAGCACAGGGATCAGGGAGTGATTTTTGCTGCAGTAAAGATATACTCCATCAGCAGTAAAAGCATAAACGCTCTGGTTCTGCTTATTGCGGGCGGTGGGGACAGTTTTCCGTCCATCCTTGCGGGTCACACCATCGGCAACAAACAGAATTTCCGCAATCATCTGCTGAGAAAGCGGCTTGGTACTGAACCGGCGTTCCGTGCGGCGTTCAGCCACACATTGCATAAATGGCTTGCCGGATTTCAAATCCGGTTTGGGCAGACGGATTTCACCGGAATTTTCAGCTGCGGGCAGCAGAATTCCGGCAAACAGCAGAGCGAAAACTACAGAAACTTTTTTCATAACAGCATCCTTTCTTATCAATTGGCTACTGGATTTAATATAATCAATCCATATAAAAATTGCAAATGGCATTTACATTTACATACACATTTCACTTTTGAGCGAGATGCAGTTTATCTCCGTCCCAGAAAAATTTTTCTCCCCAGGCCGGGAGATATGCATTAAAGTTCTCCTTTGCCAGCGCATCGATCACCAGACGGCCGTCATCCATCGTCCAACGCCAACGGCCGATATCGTGGCCCATTTCCTGCAAATGAACGACGAAAGTCATCTCCGGCTGCAGTTTTTTTGCCGCATCAACAGGCAGCATACCGCAGCGGGGGTGAATCGCATAAAGATTTATCTTTGAGCTGCGGCGTTCCAGAAAATCGCTGGAGTAACAATCTCCGCTGGTGAAAAAGACAAAATCCTGTTGTTCTCCGGCGCAAACAATCTCCATCGGCATAGTGAAGTGGTGCAGTATGGTATTGTGATCCGCTTCGCCGCAGTGAATGGTGATATCTTTGATCCGATGGGTAAAACTCACCTCTTTGGTATAGCCGGGATTCGGGAAAAAGTTGGAAATCACCAATTTCCCCGCTCGGCCGACACTTCTCAACAGCTCCATATTGTAATGATCGTTGTGGTTATGGGTGACTGCGACAAAATCCAGTATTTCCGCCAGTTCATCCGCCCGCCGGTGGTGGACATCGATCCCGAAACAACTTTGAGATGTTTTAATGATCCAGCCGTGGTTGTAAATATACCAGACGGCGACTTCACCGGGGTTGAGCACCGTTGCCGGAACATCGGACAGAATCCGGTCGAGAACTGAATCGTAAAAATTCAACAGGAGATTTCCGGAAACCGCAGACCGGTCGGAATTGAATGCTTCAAATTCGGCGGAGGAGGTCTGATCAATAAGCGATTGCTGCAAATCCTGCAGCTTCTGCCGTTCGATCAGGTCACTTTCAAATGAAAGTTTTTTCAACAACTCACAAACATTGCGGTTTTCGGACATTTTCGATCCTTTCCCAAAATCAACATATGAAACTTCTGACATAAATATATCATCGCGTAAAAAAAATGCAAACAGCTGCATTGCAAACTACGGCAAATTGTATTATATTACCTGCAGAAAAAATCATAAAGGAACTGCCATGAAACTTGCAACGACCATCGGAGAGATGTACGATTACGTCTCCTCTCCCGCAGAAGCCATTCGCAGCTATCGCAACAGCGGATTCCGCTGCCTTGACTACAGCTTTTATTACGACCACCTGGAACCCTCCCCTTTTCTGCTGGATGATGACCGGAACTGGAAACAGCAAATCGATGAAAGCGGTGAAGCGGCCGCCGGAGAGGGATTCACCTTTGTTCAGGCACACATCCCCGGTTACAACCCGATGGGCAGATATGCCGCCGGTCACAGCAATTGTATGCGGGCGATGCTCCGTACTGCCGAAGCCTGCGGAATTTTGCAGATCCCGACCGTGGTGATGCACACGAGCTTCAGCCCGGTGCACCAGTATCCAATGGATCAGAAAGCCTACTTTGAATACAACCGCAAGTTTCTCCTGCCGCTGCTGGAAATCGCTGCAAAGTATGATTTCACTCTCTGCATAGAAAATACCTCGGCCAAAAATATGGGCAGCTGTTATTTCCCCCGGACACCGGAAGAGATGAATGATTTTCTGACCTTCATGGATCACCCGAATCTGGGCTGCTGCTGGGACACCGGACACGCCGTAATGGAAAACCGATTTGACCAGTACTCCGATCTGATGGAACTCGGCACCAACTTGAAAGCAGTCCATATCCATGACAACAATGCTCTTTCGGATCAGCATCTGCCGCCCTATTGCGGCAAACTGGAGATCGACCGGGTACTTGAAGCGTTGAAAGATGTGAAGTTCTCCGGATACTTCACCTTTGAAGCTGATGCATTTCTGAATTACCGCAACGGCAGCAGCACCGCCGCCGATCTGCCGCTGGAAGTACGCCAGGCAGGCTTGGCTCTGCTGTACCGGATCGGGAAAGCGATTCTGGAAAAGCATAATATTTTTGAAGCGTGATTTTCCCGTTGCCGTTTTGAAAAAGTCTGTTTTTGATAAAAAATCCGGTTTGATTGAAAAAATATCGTTTTTTTTACAAAAAATACTTTTATTTTGCCGAAATCGTATTATATTTACATCAGCAGCATTTTTTGCTTTAATATATAAAGTGATTTGTAGCCGTCCGGAAATGTCCGGGCGGGGAAGATCGGTGGCAGGGAAAAGTTTGCTTCAAGGTGAACTTTTGGATTTTTATCAGCGATTTCCGGAGCAATTCCGGATATGCAGGGGATATGAAGGGCAATATTCATTGCCGCAGGAACAATCGTTTCTGCTGTATCCCTGATATAATTACCTTTCTGCCGCATTTTCCATATCAATTCAGGAGCAGGAACGGTTGGACTTCACCGGAGAAAAAAGTGCGCTGCGCCGGAAATTTTCGGCATTGCGCAAGTCGATTGATTGTGAAACCCGACAGCAGCACGATGCGGCAATATGTGCCGCTGTGCGCCAGCTGGAGTGTTTCCAAAAGGCAGAGTATATTGCCGCATACATCGCATTCGGCGGAGAAGTTGATCTTTCCGGACTCTTTGACGGCAAGCAGTTGCTTCTGCCCCGCTTCGTCGAAGCCAAAGGGGTGTATGAACTGGTCGCCGTCCCCGATATCAGGCGGAATCTGCTGCCGGGCAAATATGGTATTTTGGAACCTGCTCCGGAACTTCCGGCGGCAGATCAGGAAACTGTAGCTTCCCGGGTGTTGATTCTGACACCGGCAGTCAGTTGTGACCGCAACGGTATGCGTCTCGGACGCGGCGGCGGCTATTATGACCGGCTGCTTTCCGGAGTAAAAATCCCTCCGGTGGCAGTCATATATTCCTGCCAATTGTCAGAAACTCCACTCCCCGGCACAGTTCACGATGTCAGAATGGGTTATGTCGTGACTGAACGGGAAGTAATAAATTGTTGTAACAGTTAGAATGCAAGGAGAAAAAAATGATTGTCTGGATTATTGCCACCGGAATCATCGCCGCAGTTGCGGGATTGATCTTCGGTGCACTCATTCAACGCATCCAGCGGAATTCCGCTGAACACAGCGCAGCAAAAATCCGCAGCAATGCGGAAAAAGAAGCTGAACACGTACTTCGGGAAGCCCGGGTTTCCGCCAAGGAAAAAATCAATAAAATGCGCGAAGAGTGCGAGGCCGAACTCAAGGAACGCCGCAAAGAACAAACCGCCGCTGAACGGCGTCTTGCCCAGCGAGAAGAGACCCTCGACCGCCGTGCCGACACCATGGATGCCAAACTCAAAAATATCGAAAAACAGGAATCCGATATCGCCGCTCTGCGGGAAAGATTGTCGGGAAAAGAGCAGGAGTTGAGCAAGAGCATCTCCCGCCAGATCGATGAGTTGGAACGCATCGCCGGAATGTCCCGGGAAGAGGCCCGCACCATCCTGCTGGAAAAATTGCAGAATGAAGTTAAAAATGAATCCGGTCTGCTGGTTCGCAGCATCCTCGAAGAAGCCCGGGAACGCAGCGAAAAAGAGGCCCGCCGGATTTTGACTTATGCCATGCAGCGGTATGCTTCTGATTGCACCTATGAACGTACCACAGCCACGATCCCGCTGCCCAGCGACGAAATGAAAGGACGGATCATCGGACGCGAAGGACGCAATATCCGCGCCATCGAAAGCGCAACCGGAGTCAATCTGCTTATCGATGACACCCCGGAAGCCGTGGTCATCAGTTGTTTCGATCCGGTCCGCAAAGAGGTCGCCCGCCGCCTGATGGAACGACTTATCGGTGACGGACGGATCCATCCGACCCGGGTGGAAGAGCTGGTCAAAAAAATCTCCAAAGAGTTGGAGGATGAACTCTTTCAGGTTGGTGAAGCCGCCGTTCTGGAAACCGGTATCCCCGGTGTCAGTCCTCAGGTGATGAAGCTGCTCGGACGGCTCAAATACCGCTACAGTTTCTCCCAGAATGTGCTCCAGCACTCACTGGAAACCGCCTACTTTATGGGAGTGATCGCCGCCGAACTCGGACTCGATGAGAAAAAAGCCAAACGTATCGGTCTTTTCCACGACCTCGGCAAAGCTATCGACCACGAAGTGGAAGGCCCCCACGCTCAGATCGGTGCCGATGTGCTGCGTAAATACAATGAACCCAAAGATGTCGTTCACGCCGTCGCCGCACACCATGCTGAAATCGAACCGGAAAGCCTTTATGACATCCTGATCAACACCTGCGATACCCTGAGCGCATCCCGCCCCGGTGCCCGCAGCGAAACGACTGAACTTTACCTCAAACGCCTGGAACAGCTGGAAGCCATCGCCAACGAATTCAATGGTGTGGAATCCTGCTTCGCTCTCCAGGCAGGACGGGAAATCCGTGTCGTCGTCACTCCGGAAAAGATCGGTGAAGGTGATGCCCAGATGCTGGCTAAAGATATCTGCAGCCGGATCGAAAAAGAGATGACCTACCCCGGTCAGATCAAAGTTACCATCATCCGTGAAACCCGCTCGGTCGAATACGCCAAATAATATTGATCAACAAATAAAAGTGCTGTTGCAGAAAATTCTGCAGCAGCACTTTTTTATTTCAAAATCTGAGGGAAAATCGGTTACGCTTTGCAGCAATACCCCAAAGGAGCTCACAATCCGTAAATTGCGAGGTCTCCAAGCTGGTCCTCAATACGGAGGAGCTGGTTGTACTTGGCGATCCGATCAATACGGGATAATGAACCGGCTTTGATCTGTCCGGCATTGGCCGCGACGGCAATATCAGCAATAACCGTATCTTCCGTCTCCCCGGAACGATGACTTATCACCGGCTGATATCCGGAACGGCGGGCCAATTCGATGGCATCAAAAGTTTCGCTCAGGGTGCCGATCTGGTTGGGTTTGATCAAAATGGCATTGGCAATACCGAGTTCGATTCCCCGGCGAAGCATTTCAACATTGGTGACAAACAGGTCATCTCCGACCAGCTGACAGCGGTGTCCGAGCCGTTCAGTCAGGAGTTTCCAACCGTTCCAGTCATTTTCCGCCATACCATCCTCAATGGAATCGATGGGAAAATCATCGACGAGCTCTTCCAGAAAATCCACCTGCGCATCAGCGTTGCGCAACGGAGCATCTTTGCCCTCAAAAATCGAATAATCATACATATTGCGCTGATAGATCTCATTGGCGGCACAATCCAACGCCAGCTGAATATCGCTGCCGGGTTTGAAGCCGGCATTTTCAATCGCTGTGACCAGCAGTTCCAGCCGGGACCGGACACCGCCGGGAATCCGGGGGGCGAAACCGCCCTCATCTCCGACAGCAGTGGACAGATCCTTTTCTTTGAGCAGAGCTTTCAGGGCATGGAAGACTCCGGACCCCATCTCGGCGGCATCAGCGAAACAGGTCGCCCCCACCGGACGGATCATGAATTCCTGAATGGCGATGCCGGAATCAGCGTGGCGGCCGCCATTGAGAATATTGAACATGGGGATCGGCAGCACCTTGGCATTGAATCCGCCCAGATGGCGATAGAGCGGAATATCCAATTCCGCAGCTGCCGCCCGGGCAACTGCAATCGAAACTGCCAGCGTGGCATTGGCACCGAGTTTACTTTTATCCCGGGTGCCATCCAAAAGGATCATGGCCCGATCGATGGCGAGCTGGTCGCAGCCCTCCATATTTTCCAACAGCGGAAAGATGCGTTCTTCAACATTGTTACGGGCCTTGCGGACACCCATTCCACGGAAACGGCGTTTATCACCATCCCGCAGCTCCACAGCCTCCCGGGAACCGGTGGAAACTCCGGAAGGTACACTGCCCCGCCCGGAAGCACCGGATTTCAAAGAGACTTCGACTTCAAGCGTTGGGTTTCCACGGGAATCCAGAATTTCCCGGGCCAGAATATTTTTGATCTCCGACATCGCCTGTTCCTCCATGCTGAATCACTGCGTACACCGATAAAGATAATGCAGTAATATGGTATTGTCAAGAGGTAAAATGCTGAAAATCACGCATTCAGGATAAATTCATGCGTTCCGGGAGCAAGTTTTTCTCCCCGGAACGATGCAGAAATGTCTTCCGGCACCGTGACTTTACAGCAAAAACTCCCATTATCAACTTTTTCCCAATGCACCGTGACGCCTTTGAAAGTAACTTTCATAAATTCCAGCGTACCGCCCGGGTGCGGATCGATGTCCAGATCCGGTTTGATGCCGGCGGCATAACCGGCGATCCAGTCCAGCACCGCTCCGTAAGCGTAGTGATTGAATGAGTTCATCTTGGGATCTTTGAATCCCCGCTCCGGTGTCCAGCTGTCCCAGTGTTCCCACATGGTAGTCGCACCGTTGATGACCGGGAAAAGCCAGGAGGGATAAGTGGTCTGTTCAAGCAGCTCCCACGCCAGTGAAGCGTGACCGTTTCCGGAAAGAGCATGGAGCAGATAGGGGGTTCCCAGAAATCCGGTGGCAAGATGAGTATTGCTCTTTTCCCTGATATGGCGCACCAGGGCATCCACTGCCTCCGGGATCTCATTTTCATTGAGCAATCCGAAGTAGAGAGCATGGGCAAATGCCGTCTGAGACACCATGGTTGAAGCCAGATTTTTCCGGAAATATTCTTTGTATTCGGCGAGGAAGGATTCAAACTTTTGCTGATCGGCAGTTTCGCCAAGTTCGGCGGCACAGCGGGCAGCCAGGTGAGTTGAATAGCACAAATAGGCACAACCGATAAGCTCTTTGGAGGTCGGGTCGTTCAAATTGAGCCAGTCTCCGAAGCGGGCCTCGGGAAGTTTGCCCTCCTCAAAATTGCGGCGGCGCAGCAGAATAAAATTGCAGATCGCCTGATAATTTTCTTTTAAAATCTCTTTGTTTCCGGTGAATTCATAAAGCACCCAGGGGCAGATCACCCCGGCATCCGACCAGCCGGCGACATTGTAAAATTCAAACCGGGTCAGGAAGGGCGCAACGATGGGGAATTCTCCATCCGGAGAAGAGTGAAGCCGTACATCTTGGAGCCAATTGCGGAAAAATGCGGTACAGTCGCTCAAATAAGATGCCGCTTTGATGAAAACCTGCGCATCACCGAGCCAGCCGACCCGTTCATCCCGCTGGGGACAGTCGGTGGGAACTGCAAGCGAATTATCCTGCCAGCCGAGAGAAATATTTCTGACCAGCTGATTGAGCAGTGCGTTGGAGGAATCAAATTCAAAATGCATCCGGTAAGCGGAACGGATCGACCACGCTTCGACCTCAAAATCATCGATCCCGGAAACTTCCAGATAGCGGAAACCGTGATAGGTGAAAAGCGGTTCATAAACCTGCTCTTTGCCGTTGGCAATGACTATATTCCGGGAATTTGATTTGCGGAGGTTTGCCGTATAGAGCGAACCATCCGGATTGAGCACTTCGGCGTGCCGGAGGGTGATCTCCGTACCTTTCGGAGCGGTGAATTTCAATATTTCCCGTCCGGTGATATTGGCACCGAAATCGATGATGCCGTTTTGGATACTGACCGGAAGATAGCGTTTTATTTTGCGGACTACTTCGGCGGAGGGTTCCTCCAGAGCGACCTCAAATCGGCAGAATTCCGGCGTGTGCCAATTCTGCCATTGCCTGTTGGCATCGAATTTCTCTCCCTCGTAGATATCGCTGTAAATATATGGACCGTCATTGGCGCATTGCCAGGAGTCATCGGCGGCAAGGATTCTGCCGTCCGGCAATGAGATTTCGATAAAAAGAGCCGGATTTTTCCGGTCAGTCCCGGCGATATAGCCATCATACCAGCCGGAACCGAGCAGGACGGTCACAGTGTGCTCACCCTCATTCAGGGCAGCACTGTACGAGCGTTTTCCGGTGCGGAAACGGTAATCCTGCCAGCCGGGTGCGAACAATTCGTCATCGATCCGGCTGCCGTCCAGATACAATTCAAAAACACCGAGAGCGGCAACCGTGATTCCGGCAGTTCCGGCGGAAGGAAGTTTGAATTCCCGGCGGAAGCAGACCACCGGGTTCAATGCACAATCCTGATGCAGAGCATCACGCATCCAGCAATTTTTATCAATAGTTCTCATAGATCACTTGGAAATTTCAAAAATCCGGGTGGTTTCGGCGGGGATGTCGAATTCCACTGCACCGCCGTTGACGGCAACTTTGGCACCATCGGCGTAGAGTTCGGTCATAGCTTTGCCGGGGACGGCATCGACTTTGACTTTGGCGGCCTGCTTGGCGGTGTTGACCGCCACGAGAATGGTGCGTTTGCCATTGCAGAAAACGGCAGCTTCTACAGTGGCGGGAGCGCATTTGACGATCAAGCGTTTGCCGAGAATGACATCTTCCAATTCAAAGAGTTCGGCGTTGATCTCTTTGATCGCATCCCAGAGGTGGGGAACCTTGTAAGCGACCGGGAAGTCATACCACCACAAGGCTTTGGCACCATTGATCAGAGCGATGTAAGCAAGACTGCGGGTCTGGGCGGCAGTCTGCGGACGCTGGGTTTCGTCATACCAGTGAATCCAGCTCTGCAGAGTGATCTGGGGAGACTGTCCGGGGGCGATATTGTCCACAACGGAACGGACGACCTTGCCCATAGCGGCGATTCCGTCATAGGGCAGGACATATTTGTGAACGGCGGGCATATCGTAGCACTTCTGATATTTCCTGACCACGGTGAAATCAGAGAAGCTGATACGCAGCGGTTTGCCGCTCTGGTAGCTGCGGAGCTGATTGACACAGGGCATGATCTTTTCCGGGGTGATGTTGCGGATAGCCGGTTCATCGACGATATCCCAGGAGAAAACGGCGGGGTGATTATTGATGGTGTTGTAGAGATCTTCAAGTTTTTTGCCGTTGATATTTTTCAGCACGCAGTTGGCATAGATTTTGTTTGCCGCCATGATGTCGAGCACCTTTTTGTAGGAAGCCGGATTGGGAGCCCAGGTCTGGGCGGCATTGATACCGGCATTGGCGATATTTTTGGCTCCGGCGGCGTTGTGGGCGTGATAGATACCGATAACGAGGGTGCGTTTACCGTTGACCAGAAGATTGCCTTCGGCATCGATAGCAACCGTTTTGGCCGGATAATTGGAGTGATACGCAGGGCGTTTGATAACTTTGAGGATGGATTTGTTTTCCAGCAGAACTTTACCGTTTTTCAGGGCTTTCATGACCACGGGATATTTGCCGACTTTAGCCGGACGGGGGATGCGGGCCCAGACTTTGACGTGCTCATTGACCTTGACTTTAGCTTTGGCATTGATCTTGAGTTGGGGGACAGAAAAGGTGATGGTATCAGGAATCAGTTTGGGATCGACAAAGGCGGCACTGACCCGGTAGCCCCAGAAGAGGGAGCGTTCACCCTCATACACCAAACCGGCGGGTGAGAAAAAGGCGGGTTCCACCCGTTTGGAAGCGAGAATTTTTTCCACTTCTTCGGCGGAGATTTTTTCGATTTTGATATTGCGGATATCGGCGGTACCATTGACCCGGTCGAGGATGAAATAGACCTGCAGTCTGGCGCAGTTCGGCTTGGTCATAAAGATATCGCCGTGCTTGGTGTAGTCCAGTTTGACCGGTTTCAATATTGCCGGGTTGGCGTAGACGATGCTTTTGCCGTCTTTGGCGACATTGCGGACGCGGAAACGGAGTCTGCCGTCACTGGGTTCCATGGCGCAGCGGATCTCTGCACTTGCCCGGTACCAGGTGTTGGGTTCGGCAGGGAATTCCTGAAAGCGTTTGCAGACATACCGGTTATTGATCTCGCCGGTCATGGTAAAGTTTTGGTCATGCTGAAAGACCACATTGTTGGCAAATGCGTTGATTCCGGCAATTGCCAAGAGGGCAAATAAAAGTTTTTTCATGGTTGATTATATCCTCATATTGATTTATTTGACTTCAAAAATTCTGGTGGTTTCGGCGGGGATGTCGAATTCCACTGCACCGCCGTTGACTACAACCTGGGCACCATCGGCATAAAGTTCAGTCATATTTTTGCCGGGAATGGCGTTGACCTTAACTTTGGCGGCCTGCTTGGCGGTGTTGACGGCGACGAGGATGGTGCGTTTGCCATTGGTGAAAACGGCAGCTTCGACGGTGGCGGGAGCGCATTTCACGACCGAGCGTTTGCCGAGAATGACATCCTCCAATTCAAAAATCTGCGCATTCAGACCTTTGAAGGTGCTCCAGAGGTGGGGAACCGAGCGGGTTTCCCAGGAGCCGACATCCCGGAAGCTGTACCAGAACAGGCCTTTAGCTCCGTTGACAATGGAGATCCAGGCGAGACTTTTGGTCTGTTCCACAGTCTGGGGACGGCGGGTTTCGTCGTGCCAGTGGATCCAGCTCTGAGTGGTGATCTGCGGAGAGTGTTTCCGGGGAAGCGGGAAATTTTTGACCACGGCGCGGGTGGCTTCGCCCATTTTAGCAAGACCGGCGAAGGGGATCACATATTCGTGGGCGGCGACGATGTCGCAAAGGTGTTGATAACTGGGAATAACGGTCTCATTGGCGAAGCTGATCCGGAAAGGTTTACCGGTATTGAATGCCCGCATTTCAGAAACGCAGGGAGCGAGTTTTTCCGGAGTGATATTGCGGATGGAGGGTTCATCTTCGATATCCCAGCTGACGACGGCGGGGTGATCTTTGATTGCTGCCATCAGATTTTTCAACGGTTCGCCGGTGATTTTTTTCAGCACGCAGTTGCCGTAGATATTGTTTTGGGCGCAATAATCGAGGAATTTTTTGTAGGATTCCGGTTTGGGCATCCATGCTTCAACGACATTGAAGCCCTGATAGCTGATCTCTTTGGTCTCTTTTTCGGTGTAAACATGATAAACACCGTTGAGGAAGGTTTTCTTACCGTTGATAACGGTGTTGCCTTCATCGTCGATCACGACGCTTTTGACCGGGAGGCGTTTGCCGTAATCGGGGCGGTTGAAAACGGTCAGAGTGGATTTCTGTTCGAGGACGCAGACACCTTTGGCATCAAATGCTTTCATGATGACATCATATTTGCCGGCTTTGAGCGGATTTTTGAACCATGCTTTGGTGTGGAAATGCTTGTCCATGACCGCATTGACTTCCGCTTTGAGTTTGAGGGCGGGGACTTCAAAGGAGATTTTGGCGGGGAGTTTTGCCGGATCGACAAACAATTTGCTGACCCGGTATCCCCACGGCAGATATTTTTCGCCGGTGTAAGCGTATGCCGGAGCGGAGAAAAAGGCGGGTTCGACCTGCTTTTCCGCCATGATTTTGTCGGCTTCCTCTTTGGAGAGTTCTTCCAGTTTGATATTTTTGAACTGGGCGGAACCTTCGATTTTGTTCAAAATGAAGTAGACCTGCAGACCGATACAGTTGGGTTTGGTCATAAAGACGCCGCTGTACGGAGTGTAGTCAAGGATAGACGGTTTGAGGATCTGGATGTTGGAAAAGACAATACTGTCATCGCCGCCTTTGGGCGGACGCTGTTTGACCTGACGGACCCGGAAACGGAGCATACCCTGCGGAGTACCTTTCATCATGGATTTGATTTCGGCACTGACCCGGTACCAGGTGTTGGGTTTGGCGGGGACGACTTTGGTGCGCCAGGTTGACCAGACGCTGGTGGGGACACCTTTCTGGCTGAATGGTCCGGCGAGATTGAGGATCACTTTGCTGTTTTCTGCCCGGGCACCGGCCAGAGCACAAACCGCAAAAATGGTCACGAGCAATTTTTTCATCATTTTTTCTCCACGATAAAAGTTGTTGATATTTTGAAAGATTTTGCTTTTTCTTTGAAACTGAAAAGGATGCGGCGTACCGGTTCCGGAAAAAGAATATCATCATCGATGAGTTCATCACTGATTCCGTATTCTGCCGAAGCATCAATTTTGCAGAAAAATTCCCACTCTCCGTCACGGTAGATCCGGAGCATTCCGGGGGCCGTTTCCTCCCATTTGCCGAAAGTGATCAGCGGCACTGCGAAAGAGGAATCTTCCGAAAATTCCGCACTGTCCGTGACTGTCACCTGACAATCCGCCCGGTTGAAGTCGATTTTACGCAGCAGTTGAGTTAAAGAGGTGTTGCGGTAGGGGGCGGTCATATCGTAGGTGACGCCGTTGGCATTGAACTCTTTGACGACGGCTTCGGATTGGCGGCCGGACATTTGCAAATTGCCATCGCACACCGGCACGGCGTGGCCGTAGCTGTTGCGCAGTTTATTCTGATGGCTCTTTTTGCTGTGGAAACTGTCCATGTTGTAGCGGGGAGCGGCGGGGTCAAGCAGAAGAGCCTTGTCGTTTTTGACCAAAACATAACTGCCGACATCGTGGTGGTTGTGGTACTCCTGATTGTGTCCGCCTTTGATGCACAGAGCGAAATCATCTCCCCGGAAAGTGAAAACACCGGTTTTGGGGAATCCGTCAAATTCTTTAAGTGTGATCGGACGCATTCCGGAGCCGCTGCTGTTGCCGATGAGCATAAAGTGCTGGGCAATAGTGAGATCCTGCGGACGACCGGTTTCCGTGACCCGGTAAGGCATGAAGTCGACCTGCGGGATTTTACCGATAAGATAATCCCGGATCTCCATCATATCGCGCCGGATGAAAATGTTGGGGTTGCAGTCGCAGAAAAGCGGCAGCTGATGTTCGCCCAGCATAACCTTTTCAAAGAAGTAGGCAATCTGCTGAACCCGCTCTGAAGCGAAAAGATTTATTTTGTGTTCGCTTGCTTCGTAGAGTGCCCAGGAGGCGTAGGTGTAGTGACCGAAACCGTAACCGAAATAGGATGGCCCCTCCAGACAGTAGCCGTCTTCATTAAAGCCGGTCAGAAATAGTTTGAGGTGTTCAAGCGAAAAATCCAATACCAGATCCCGGTCTTTTTCCGGGACATCCGCCGTCAGAAAGGTCAGCACGGTATTGGTGTAGCAGACTGCGTTCCAGTTGTGATTGAGGAACATCCAGTAGTCATAGGGGCGGCGGTTGCGGGCGATCAATGTGAGCGGATCGATGATGAGCCGGGCGAGAGTTTTTTTGAATTTCGCCACCGCCTCTTTATCCAGCAGAGTTTCCAATGCGCCGATGGCGATACTCAGTCCGGAAGCATTGTCGATGGAGACCAAATCGGTCGTAACCGTCAGTTCATTGACATTGGACATCGGGATCGCCGTGTGCGGATAGCGGTCATGGGCAGGCAGCAGCCACGACTTCATGCCGGCAAAGATCTCCAGAATTTCAGAGAAACGCTTGATAAACTCCGGTTTGGGATTGAGCAGAGCACCGATTGCGATGGCCCGGGCCTGATATTTGAGATCAAAATATACTTTTTCATATTTGGCACGGTCGCGGGTGACGAAACTTTCCCGATAGAGTTCTTCCGGGGGGGCAACCGGAGGAGTTGCCAGGTATTCCTCGGCATCCTCAAGCATCATTTTACCATAATCGGTACCGGCGATACGATCCCAAAATTCCCGGTTATCGACCGGCGGTACAGGAGTCCAGCGTTTCATTTTTTCAAACCATCCTTATCTGAAATATCCGGTAAAGACAGCGGAGTAACTTCCGATTTTTCCGAGGCTTGCAGCCGCAGAATAGGTGATCGGATTTACGCTGCCGTCAGCCGCACAAACGTTTGCACTTTTTTTGTGGCGGAATGTCATAGCCTTATCGGTAGTTCCCCCGGGAGCACAAAGACTGTAAACTACCCAGTAGTTTGCATCCAGAATCATCGCAACACGGGAAGGATTTTTAACGGTCTTCAGGCAATATCCACTATTGTACCAACCTTTTTCCTCTCCCATGCAAACATTGACACCGTAATCGCCGTTGGAGTATCCGGAAGCCCCGGCGTTCCAACCTTGGGTACTGACATTTTTCATGTCAGTAGAAGGACAGGCGAGCAAGGCAGTTTCCTTTTTGTATTTTTCATTCACTTTACTCAAATCGGTGACACGACCGAGGTCACAAAAGGTTGCCGGGATATAGCCATTATACGCCAGAGCATTGGTCCACATATAAGGCGATACGGCAGATGCACCGGTTTTGCGGTTGAATGGACTGGGAGCCCAGCCGTCGTATTCATTGCTGTAAGCCTGAAATGCCATACCGAGCTGCTTCAAATTGTTGATACAGCTGGCACCGCGGCCGCGTTCGCGGGCACTCTGCAGAGCGGGCAGCAGAATTGCTGCCAATATTGCGATGATAGCAATCACTACAAGGAGTTCTATTAGGGTAAAGCTTGCTTTACCC
>JAZRNP010000066.1:0-7956 GCA_045648225.1 Victivallaceae bacterium
CGCCGACCAACAGCGTAAGGGATTCTATGCCGGTTCTGATCGATATATTTTTGATGCTGCGTTTTATGTCTATGAGAAAGAGGTAAGCATGGCATATTGGGTGAAATGGGAGTACAGTGATGAAGAGGTCATTGCTCTGATAAAGTTTCTCAATGAAATTACGCCAATAAAATCTTTGCTGCTCCATTACGAAGAAGGCGGCAGTCTGGAGTATGGAGAATACATTTATTTTGCCGGAACTCTTTCTTGCCGGGAACTTCCTGTTTCGCATTATCCTGATGCCACCGACAGCGATTCCGATCAGGAACACCTGCAACAGGCATTTGAGCGGTATGGAACAACAAGATTGATTCCATTCTCATGACACATCTTGAAAATACAGTAAATCCAGTAAAAACTGCATAAAACTAACACTCTTTCTTGCATTCCTGTTTGAAATTTCACGATAATATTGATATATTATCCCGAATGGTATGTGGTGACACCTTTTCAGAAAGAATGAAAGTTTGGGCGTTTCAGGAATATTGCAATGAAAAAGCTTGATTTGATAGAAGACAGATGGCTCTCCATCAAAGAAATCGCAGAATATCTCGGCGTGCGCCGGGAGACCATATATGTCTATCTTGAAAAGAAAAATCTTCCCGGACATCGCATAGGTAAATTCTGGAAATTCAAAATAGCCGAAGTCGATGCCTGGGTACATTCCGGACAGGCAGGGGATGTTAATAAAAAGTAATGGATAAAGGATACAATTATGCCAGAAGCAAAAAAGAAAAACATAATCTCACAGGAAAAATCTTTAGATAATACCTCTCAACCTCCAGCTGTTGATTTTGGTACACTTATTATGTCTCTAGTCGAATCAATTGCAGAAGAAAAAGAGGAAATTATTAAGAATAAAATCTCATACCTTGTTAAGCGCGAATTATTGAAATTTGATAGAGTTTTTAATGATTACCATGTGTTGATTCAATACGATGAAAACTCAATGGCTCGCGTGGATGCAGACAATATCTATAAAGCGTTAAAAAGTTTTCCTTCCGAAGAAAAAAAAGATATTTTACTGATTCTTTATTCTTTTGGTGGAGATATCGCATCAGCTTACTTAATAAGCAAACTATGTCGTGAATTTGCAAAGAGAAAGGTTATTGTTGCAATTCCTCGTTTAGCAAAATCTGCCGCAACGCTAATTTGTTGTGGTGCAGATGAAATTCATATGGGGAGCTTAAGTGAACTTGGGCCATTGGACCCTCAAATTAATAGATTACCAGCGCTTGGATTAAAAAATACAATCCGTCAAATTGCCGAAACGGTAACTGTCTACCCTAAGTCTAGCCAATTATTTGCAGACTATATTGCAAAAACAATTCCCCCTATTGATCTTGGGTACTTTGACCGTATTGTCGAATCTGCTTCGCAATATGCGCAACGCTTGCTTCAAAAAAGAAATAAAAAACAAGATAATTCAGATATACAGAGAATTGCTAATCGCCTTGTATATGACTACAGTGATCATGGATTTGTAATTGATAAAAATGAAGCTTTGGAAATCTTTGGAGAAGATATTGTGAAGATTGATACTCCGGAGTATTACGTTGCAGATGCTATATACTCCCTTCTTTCGTTTATTTCCCAATTATGTTCTCCTAAGTATAAATTTTATTTTATTGGTAATTGTGAATTAAGTGATTCTGTCGGATTAATGGTCAATAAGCAAAAATAACTAATGATATTACGAACAAGAAATTATGACTGACTTTAAGCTGATACATGGAATTTATGAGAGCGTGATAAATCATGCTTTGGAAGAGCGTTTGTCACGTCTTGAGGAGACTTACACCGTTACCAAAAATCAGCTTGATTCAGAGGAAAGTTCTTTCACTCTGGCTTTGCATTTGACCAAGTTGATTGCCAACAGTCTTGCCGGAATCAAAGGCGATGATCGCAAGCAAAAGCAAGCGCAATTCTGCAATCAGTTGTTGGAGGTTATCGGGCAGAACGATACATCTTTTCCGGTGGAATCGGAGAAAATCGTTGAAGATTTGATGTACTTGATGCAGATTCAGGATACCCGCAAAAAGCCTTTATCTCGACCCGATACGCCGCTGACTAATGCCGCTTTGTTTACTGGGACGGCTTCCGATCTCACCCTTGAAAGTGAGCTTAAAAAGGAAATTCAAACTGCCGACCGCATCGACATTTTATGCTCCTTTATTAAATGGAGCGGACTGCGTTTGATTCTGCCTTTTTTGAAAGAAGCGACTGCCGACGGTAAACGGCTACGCATTACTACCACCAGTTACTTGGGCGCAACCGACATTAAAGCCATTGACGAATTGCAGAAACTTCCCAACACTGAATTGTTGGTTTCTTACGATACCGAGCGCACACGCCTCCACGCCAAAAGTTACATTTTCCATCGGGATAATGGTTTCGGAACAGCTTATATCGGTTCGTCCAATATCTCCGCTCCGGCGTTGACCAGCGGGCTTGAATGGAATCTTAAAATCAGTCAGTTTGAGTCTCCGTACCTCTGGGAAAAAATTTGCGCCACCTTTGAAACTTATCAGAATACCGCCGAATTTACCCGTTATGATGAGAGTTCCCGCGAGCGTTTAACGCAGGCGTTGCGCCACGAAAACGGTAAGGATAACGACAAAGAAGATTATATGGCGTTTATGGATGTTACGCCGTACCCGTATCAGGAAGAAATCCTCGATAAAATCCGCGCCGAGCGTGAAATTCATGATCGACACAAAAACTTGGTTGTTGCCGCTACTGGTACTGGCAAAACTGTCATTGCCGCCTTTGATTTCAAACGAGTCCGCAAAGAACAGCCCAACGCAAAATTCCTGTTTGTGGTTCATCGGGAAGAAATTCTGAAACAGAGCCGCTTTACATTCCGCAACATTTTGCGGGATCAGAACTTTGGTGAGTTGCTGACCGGACACGAAAAGCCGGAAAGCTACGAACACCTTTTCTGTTCTATTCAGAGTTTGAATTCGCAGGATCTTTGCTATAAACTGCCGGAAGATTACTACGATTATATTGTTATTGACGAGTTCCACCATGCCGCCGCTAACGGCTATCAGGAGCTACTTGAACACTTCAAGCCCAAGTATCTGTTGGCGTTGACCGCTACTCCGGAACGCCATGACGGATTGGATGTGCTGAAATACTTTGACTATCACATCGCAGCTGAAATCCGCTTGCCGGATGCCATCAATCGCAAATTGTTGTCGCCGTTCCAGTATTTCGGCATTTCGGATTCGGTAGATTTGAGCGTTCTGAAATGGAGCAACGGCGGTTATGACAAAACGCAACTGAGCAACATCTTTACCGGCAATCACATCCGCGCCAACTTGGTTTTGCAGAAAATGCACGAAATTCTGTTGGATATCAGCGAGTGTCGGGCACTTTGCTTCTGCGTAAGCCAGAATCATGCGGAGTTTATGAATGACTTTTTCAATGCGCATGGGGTGAATTCTGCCGTGTTGACTGCCCAATCCAGCGTGCAGGAACGTAACAGTGTACAGGGGCGTTTGATCGCCAAAGAGATCAATGTGATCTGCGTAGTCGATCTTTACAATGAAGGTGTGGATATTAAGGAAATCGACACGGTTCTCTTTTTGCGTCCCACCGAAAGTTTGACCGTTTTCCTTCAGCAGTTAGGGCGCGGACTGCGCTTGCACGAGGATAAAGAGTGTTTGACGGTGCTGGACTTTGTCGGCAATGCCCACAAAAACTTCAACTTTGAATACCGATTCCGGGCGATGCTCGGACCTTCCGGCGAAAACGTGATCGACGAAATGGAACACGGATTCCCGCATTTGCCCGCCGGATGCCACATCCAACTTGAAAAAGAAGCGCAAAAACGGATTCTTGAAAACATCAAAGGCAGTATTTCTGCCGGTCGTCAGACAATGTTGGTAAGCCGCCTTGCTACTTTTGAAAGCGAAACCGGTAAGCCATTAACGTTGGAAAATTTTGTGGATTATCACCACCTGAAGCTGGCGACGATTTATCAAAAAGCGTTGTTTGCCCGTTTGTGCCAGAAAGCAAATCTGCATGATGATTTTGAGTTTTCCGAAGAAGATCGCTTGCGGAAAGGTTTGCTGCGTATCTGCCATCTTAACTCGGCGTATCAGCTTAAAACCTTATTGGAACTTCTGCAAGCTCCTGCCGGTCGTCTTACTGCTTTGACCGAAGATGAAGAACGCATCCTGACCATGCTCCACTTCTCCATGTGGGGGCGGAATACCGACATTAAAACGATTCAGGGAAGTGTGGCAAAACTCAAAGAAAATCAGCTCTTTTATGCGGAATTGCTGGATGTGTTGAATTACCTTTTTGAACACGCCGACTTGGTTACAGCCAAACCGGAACTGCCCTTTGATTGTCCGCTGGAACTCCACGCCAATTATACTCGTGACGAGATCTTGGCGGCGTTGGGCAACTGGACAATGGATAAGTCTCCGGAAATGCGCGAGGGCGTGAAATATCTGCCTGAAATCAATACAGATATTTTCCTTGTTACGCTGAACAAATCCGAAAAACACTATTCGCCAACGACCATGTATTTGGATTATGCAATCAGCGATGAATTGTTCCATTGGCAGTCGCAAAGCACAACCAGTACCGAATCAACCACTGGTAAGCGTTATCTCAACGGCAGTAGCACTATCTTGCTTTTTGTCCGTGAAAACAAAAGTGCCGACGGTATCAGTTCCAGTTATTGCTTCCTCGGACCGGCTCAATATGTTTCTCACAGCGGTTCCCGTCCGATCAACATAACGTGGAAACTGCTTTACAAAATGCCCGCCCGCCTCTGCCGGATGACCGAGCGCATGGCAATTGCATAAGAAAGGATTGAAAATGGGGATTTGGCGATATTATATTTGTGACAAATGTGGTTGGGAACAAAAGTTTAGCGTTGATCAACCCGGATATGGTCGGGATCGCTCAATATGGCAAAAATATTGTCCAAAAACGGATCAGATTATTAATGTTTATTACGATGGAAACGATGCTGAGGAAGATGAAATCTGGTGCGTGGAAAGGAAAAGAGGAAGAAGTCGCAAGATGCGAGGGCGGGTTGGAATGTGTCATCGTAAGAATTGCGATGGCAGATGCTTAAAAGATTTAGTTATTTTAGCATATAATGATAGCAAAGAAGCTATTTTATACAAATGCCCCCGTACTGACTGTGGCGGAATTATGCAGGTCGATCCGGAAAGTGGTTATATCCAAGGACATTGAGTTTGAATGATTATGGAAACTGAACTTTGTAATATGTGTATGGTGATGGATGGGGCGGGGCGCGTTCTGGTGCAGGAAAGACTTCCCAAGCCGTCCAATCCGTGGTCGGGATTGACTTTTCCCGGGGGACATGTTGAGCCGGGGGAAACGGTTGTGGCTTCGGTGATCCGGGAAGTTCAAGAGGAAACCGGATTGACCGTTTCCAATTTACAGAATTGCGGATATATTCAGTGGTACAATCCGGTAAAACAGTCGCAGTATTTTGTCTTCCTTTTCAAAACCAGTACCTTTTCAGGAGAACTGACCGGTTCCATTGAGGGCAGCGTCAAGTGGATAACCTTGGAAGAAATGCTCGCAGGGAAACTTGCTCCCAACATGACCAAATACCTCGCCGTCTTCCAAAATGAAACCATCCCCCAAGCCTACGGCATTTCCGGTCAGGGATTGAATTTGATTGATAATAATGGTATATTACTGCAATAATAGGAGATATAAAATGAATAAGTTTAGTCAATGGAAATATGTATTGGTTGCGTATGCCTTAAAAAACACAGGTAATACGTCAGAAATAAGCAAGTATCTTTGTCAAATAATAAAGGTGGGATTTAGCGGAGATACTCCAGAGCGTTCGGTAAATATGTATGTTGCACAAAATATGCGTGATAATTTACATGGAAGACAGCACAAAGGTAGTTGGTATGTTCGTGTAGATAATGGCGAGTATCGTTTAGATTGTCCTCAAGATTTAAAATCAAAAATTTCCTACGTGAAATACGCAAAGTATGATACTAACAAATCATTAGTTTTTTCAGAGCATGATTTTTATAATATTGTTGCTGAGTTTTTAGACAAAGATTCTTCTCTTGATAAAAATAAGATTCTTGAATGTTGCCATAGTGTTGCAGTAACACACAAACAAGATCAATATAATGTAAAGCATCAGCCAATATTTAATGTCGCAGAGCTTCAAAAAGTGCTTGCTTCCTACAAAGCTGTTTTTGTCAGCAAGCAATGGCCGGAGGAAAAATATAAATGGGTTGCGGTTAAGCATTTTCAGGATAACTGGGATATTGATGCACCTGATTTTGCTGCAGTGTTGAAAAATGCTCTTGCAAAAACGGGCAATCTTCTGGTTTCTGTCAACAATTTTCCGGCACGCATGATTACGGAGTTTGCGGAAGTCGCTTCGGAACAAGTGCGGGCTATGTTCAAAGAGCTTTTTGATGAAACGCTGGATATTTGGCAACGGGTAGAATCTTTTAAAGAAAAATCACAGCCATTGCTTGGTATTCACGGCAAAAACGCAAAGAATCATTATCAGGGCGAAAATACTATTTTCACTTATTTGTGGTTAAGATATCCTGAAAAATACTACATTTATAAGATTTCGGAACTGAAAGCTGTTGCTGAAACATTGCACAGTAATCTGGTTTTTCAAAATGGAAAATACGAAGATAACATTCGTAACTTTCTGAAACTGTACGATGCTATCCGTCAGGAATTGCTGAAAGACGATGAGCTGAAAACATTGCTCAAAAGCCAGTTGACTGATGATTGTTATTCAGATGAGGCGTTGTGTACGTTGACTATCGATTTCGGTTTTTATATCAGCCGGAGATATAATAACGCTAATAATGAAGCAGAAATATCTGAACAAACCGATGAATACTCATCCGAAGAACAGCCGCAAGCATTAACTTACTATTCCCGGAAAGATTTTTTATCGAATGTATTTATAACAGCAGACAAATATGATTCTCTTGTGCGGATGCTTAAAGCCAAGAAAAATATTATTCTGCAAGGTGCTCCGGGTGTCGGTAAGACTTTTGCTGCCAGACGGCTGGCTTATTCCATTATGGGAGTAAAAGATGACAGCCGCATTGAGTTTGTTCAGTTCCATCAAAATTATTCTTATGAAGATTTTGTTATGGGATATAAGCCCAATGAAAATGGTTTTGAACTGAAAAAGGGTATTTTTTACTCTTTCTGCCAGAAAGCGGCGAGCACTCCGGATAAGGATTATTTCTTTATCATTGATGAAATCAATCGCGGTAATATGAGCAAGATTTTCGGCGAATTACTGATGTTGATTGAAAAGGATTACCGTGGAACTCCGCTGACTCTTGCTTACAATGGATTGCCGTTCCGAGTTCCGAAAAATCTGCATATTATCGGTATGATGAACACAGCTGACCGCAGTTTGGCGATGATTGATTATGCCTTGCGCCGCCGTTTCAGTTTCTTTGATATGGAGCCGGGATTTGATTCAGATGGATTCAAGAGTTATCAGCAGGATTTGAACAGCGAAAAGCTGAATAGATTGGTAGCAGAACTCAAATCGTTGAACAATGCTATTATCGAAGATAAATCCCTCGGCCAAGGCTTCTGCATCGGACACAGTTACCTCTGCGGCGAAGAAATTTGCAAGGATGAATGGCTGCAAGGCGTTGTGGAGTATGATATCCTGCCGATGCTTGCCGAATATTGGTTTGATGAATTGGATAAATACGAAGAGTGGAAAAAACGCTTGACGGATGCTGTCAAATGAGCAATTCCAATATTATTATCAAAAATATTTATTATATGCTATCCTATGCTTTTTCGATATTGAAGCAATCCAGTATCGAAAAGGTTTCGGGAGAAGCATTTGATAATATTCATAATCTTTTTGCGGCGATCCTCGGTAATGGAATCGGA
>JAZRNP010000067.1:0-5166 GCA_045648225.1 Victivallaceae bacterium
TGACGGTGCTCTGGATGGCGGTATCGCCGTCACCGGCAACTATCCCGGACGGGCCCGTACCATCTCAGAGCTGCGGAACGACATCAGCAAAGTCTTCTCACTTCTCCCCGGTAAAAAACGGCTCAATCTCCATGCTATCTACGCCGACACCAATGGCAAAAAGGTGGAACGCAACGAATTGGATGTAACTCATTTTGCCTCCTGGATCGATTTTGCCAAGGCTGAAAAGATCGGTCTGGACTTCAACCCGACCTTTTTTTCTCATCCGCTGGCTGCCAACGGAACCCTTTCCAGTGCCGATGAGAAGATACGTCAGTACTGGATCGAACACGCCATCTGCTGCCGCAGAATCGGTGCCGAAATGGGTAAACAGCTCAACAATACCTGCGTAACCAATGTCTGGATCCCGGACGGATTCAAAGACACTCCGTATGACCGTCTCGCCCCCCGTCAGCGTCTGACGGAGGCTCTGGATGCGGTCTTCGCCGAAAATATCGATAAAAAATACAATCTTGATGCGGTTGAATGCAAACTTTTCGGCATCGGTGCCGAAAGCTGCACCATCGGTTCCCATGAATTTTACATGGGGTATGCAGTTTCCCGCAACAAGCTCTGCTGTCTGGATGCCGGACACTTCCATCCGACCGAAGTCATCTCTGACAAAATTTCCAGCTGCCTGCTCTTCCTTGATGAGATTCTGCTCCACGTCAGCCGCGGTGTCCGCTGGGACAGCGACCATGTGATCTGCTGGGACAACGAATTGCAGCAGATCGCTTCAGAGATCATCCGCCACAACTTTGAGAAACGTGTCCATATCGGATTGGACTATTTTGATGCTTCTATCAACCGCATCGCCGCCTGGACCATCGGCGCACGCAATATGTACAAAGCACTGCTCTTTGCCCTGCTTGAACCGGCTGAAATGTTGAAAAATGCTGAAAACAGCGGCGATTATGCTGCCCGGCTCGGTATCTTTGAAGAACTGAAAACCATGCCTTTTACCGCGATCTGGAATGCCTACTGCGAACGCCACAATGTTCCGGTCGGTCTGAATTTCCTCAAAGAGGTCCAAAAATACGAAAACGATGTCACTTCCAAACGCAATTGAGGAATATAAAATGATCAAAACTATACTCTTTCAAGGTGATTCCATCACCGATGCCCGGCGTGACCGGGAGGGAATAAACGGTTACGGTCCGGATATGGGATACGGTTATGCGGCATTGGTCGCCGGCAAACTGCTTGTCGCCAATATCGGCAGAGAGTTCTGTTGTATCAACCGGGGTATTTCCGGCAACCGGGTGGTCGATCTTTATGCCCGGTGGAAAATCGATGCCCTCAATCTTAAGCCTGATCTGCTCTCCATTCTGATCGGAGTCAATGACACCTGGCACGAATTCTCCCGGCAGAACGGCGTGGAACTTGAACGCTACGAAAAGATTTACCGGATGCTTCTGGAGTGGACCAAAGCAGAATTGCCGGAGGTCAGACTCGTACTTTGTGAACCTTTTTGCCTGCTCTCTGAACTCGTCACCCAGGAGTGGATCGACGAAGTGAAACAACGCAGCATTATCGTTAAAAAACTTGCCGCCGAATTCGGGGCAACCTTTGTACCGTTGCAGGAGCTGCTGGAAAATGCCGCAGCAAAAGCAAATGATAATCTTAAAATTTTGCGCGACGGCGTGCATCCGACACTGCTCGGAGCGCAGCTGATCGCCGATCAATGGCTTAAAATTGTGGATTTGTAAGTTATGGACTTTCAGAAAAATATTCATGACATTATCGTTGAACTGGGTGATGACCCGGAACGCGAAGGATTGATCAAAACTCCGGAACGGGTCGAACGCAGTCTGCGCTTCCTCACCCGCGGCTACCATCAGAAATTGGAAGAGGTGGTCAACGGTGCCCTCTTTGAAGCAGAATCCGATGACATGGTGATCGTCCGCAATATTGAATTTTTCAGTATGTGCGAACACCATATGCTGCCCTTTTTCGGCAAATGCCACGTCGGTTACATCCCCAATAAAAAAATCATCGGCGTCAGCAAAGTCGCCCGGATCGTCGATATGTTCGCCCGGCGGCTTCAGGTTCAGGAACGGCTGACCAAAGAGATCTCCCATGCGCTCATGGATATTCTCGATGCCGAAGGCGTTGGTGTGGTCATGGATGCCCAGCATCTCTGCATGCAAATGCGCGGTGTCGAAAAACAGAATTCTGTGATGACCACCAGTTCCATGCTCGGCAGTTTCCGCCGCGAACTGGCAACCCGTAACGAATTCACCCGGTTGATCCGATGAAAGCTCTCATACAACGGGTCAAGTGCGGCAGTGTCACGGTCGGGGATCGGGTCACCGGTTCCATCGGACAGGGGCTGGTCATCCTGCTCGGAGTCATGCCGGAAGATACGGAACAGCTGGCCGACTATCTGGCCGACCGCTGTGCCGGATTGCGGATATTTGAAGACGAACAGGGCAAGATGAACCGTTCTCTTGCAGATATCAAGGGAGCCGCACTGGTGATTTCCCAGTTTACATTGTGCGCCGATGTTTCTGCGGGCCGCCGCCCCTCTTTTTCCACCGCGGCCGCCCCGGAAATGGCAGATAAACTTTACGAATACTTCAAGTCTTCTCTGCAGAAACTGGGGATCCCGGTTGCTTCCGGAGAATTCGGAGCGGATATGCTCGTGCATATCGAAAATGACGGCCCGGTGACCATGATGCTGGAAACCACCTTCAACGCCGCCGGAAAACCGGCCCTCAAATAATCGCATCCGGGCACTATCATGAATGACCAGCAAAATACCGTAGATTCTGCTGATCCGGAAAAAACAATGATCCTCGATGACAGCAGCAGTGAAGTCACCCGGGTCATCGCTGTTCAGAGTTCGGCTCAGCCGGCAAACGGAAAACATTCCGTCCGGCAACCGGCCAAAAAGCTCCGTAATGTCGACCGGGAGATCAAACTCGCCATTCCCAATGCAATGGAAATTCCGGATCTGCATACTCAGGAGGAATCATCCCGGCCGCAACTGGGGGAGATCAATTCCATTTACACCATGGGCAGTGAATTGGGCAGCGGAGGTCAGGGCATCGTCCGAACCGCTTATGACGGCGGCCTGAAACGGGAAATCGCAGTCAAAACATTGCGTAAAGAGTTGAACACGTCGGAAACTTCCCGGAACGAATTCATCCATGAAGCACGCCTGACGGCCGCCCTTGAACATCCGGCGATCATCCCGATCTACAATCTTTGTTCAGACAGTGAAAACAATCTCCATCTGGCAATGAAAAAACTCCGGGGAATATCGCTCCGGGAATATCTCAAATCCACCAATGACAGCTACACCAACGCCGGATTTGCCAACTTCGACGAAGAAACCGCTATGGCAAGGCGGTTGAGCCTGTTTATCAAAGTTTGCGAAGCCATGAGTTATGTCCACTCCCGGAAAGTGATCCATTGCGACCTCAAACCGGAAAATATCATGCTCGGACAGTATGGTGAAGTCTACATTGTGGATTGGGGGATCGCCCGCAGTTATGATTCCGGGGCAGCTTCCTCCGCCAAAATCATGGGCACCCCCCGTTACACCTCTCCGGAAAATCTGCTCGGCAGCCACTGCGACAACCGCTCCGACATTTATTCACTCGGAGTCATCCTGTTTGAAATCGTCACGTTGAATCCGGCCTTTTCCGCATCAACTGCCGCGGAGGTGATCGCCAAAGTGAAACGGGGAGAATTCAACGCCCTGCGTCACCATTACGGACACCGGATCGCCAAAGATCTGGCGGCGATAATCGCCAAAGCCACGGCACTGGATCCGGACAACCGTTATCAGTCCACCGACGAACTCACAGCCGATCTGCAGGCATTCCGCCGGGGAGCGGAAGTCTCGGCCAATCCGGATACATTTGCCGGAAAAATCCTGCGCTGGGCCAACCGCAACCGCCGCAAAGCTGCAGCCGCAGCCGCCGGAATCGCAGCACTGCTCCTGGCCGCCGGAATCATCTCGATTTTTGCCGCCAATATGCGCAATGCGGAGATCGAACACCTCAAAGATAACGCCATTGACAATTCTCTGGCATTCGCCGTACAGAATGCCGTTCAGATCGACCGGATGCTGACCCATATATCCGCCATGCTCGGAGTGCTCAATGCCGATATTGCATTACTGTTGGATATCAACCGTCCGGCAGGTGCCCTCGGCAATCCGGAGATCGTTCCTGGTAACACAGCAGCAGCTCAATGCAGCGGTTCGGTCTGTTTTGTGCCTGATCCGGCAACCGGAAGCCACTTCACTCCCGGCAAAGCACTTGATCTTTCCCGGGCGACCTACATCCATGCCGGAAAAACGGCTCCGGATAATCTGCTGCATATTTTGAGCTGTCTGCGACCGGCAGTATCCAGATTGCGGCGGACGGTACTCCGCAGCCGGCCGGGTTCCGGAACATTTTCCAATGCCGAACTGATGGAGGAATACCGTAATTTACAGCTGCCGGTATCCTTTTGCTATTTCACGCTCACCAACGGTTTGCACGTCGTTTATCCGGGCAATGATGACATCCGCAACGGATATGACGGACGTACCCGTCCCTGGTACAAACTGGCTCTCGGCAAGGGAGCACGTCCGGTATGGAGTGTTCCGTACCGGACCATTCTGGAGGAAAATTCCAGCGTAGTGAGCTGTTCGATGGAGATCATCGGAGCGAGGGATAAAGTTCACGGGGTCTCCGGGGTCGATGTTCCGCTGAAAGTACTGGGAGACATCATGCTTTCAGCTCCGGACAATGCGATCTACACCTCGGAAAGATTCCTGCTCACTCTTGACGGGAGATTGATTTTCCGCAGTTTGGGCCGTCCCAGCGGCTTCTCCGCCGCCAATAACAGTGAAGACACCATTTTCAGCAACAATATACTTGCGGAAATGCGCACTCACCGTTACGGCAGGATCGTCCGGAATGAAAACGGCAGAGATGTGTTGTGGATATTTTCACTGATCCCGTCGGCCCAGTGGATCTACGTCGAAAAGATCGATCTTGCCAAATTGATGCTGATCAATCGGATTTCCCGGCAATAAAGTGGGCGGCGGCGTATCGCGGGCAATCTCTTGGCAAGTCTGCAGTCGTCAGCTCAGTCGAGTACAGTCGTACACTCCTTCGCTGCCGCTTT
>JAZRNP010000068.1:0-6330 GCA_045648225.1 Victivallaceae bacterium
CGGTACATGGCGCAGGGGCGTCCGTCTTTGGTCATTCCGAATGCTACGATTCTTCCGATATACATGATTTACCTCCATTGATTAGATAAGTTTGTTGTTATTTTAATTTTTCAGAACAGATTGCTGCGGCGATTTTTAACTTCGGCAGTCGCCCGGATGGTCAACTTGGAGAGTTCTTCGTCCTGCACGGAACTTTCCATGGCAAGAAAATATCCCATAAGCTTGTTTTCTGCCGGAGTGAGACTTTCATATTCCGTCGGCGGCACATCTTTACCGGCAACAGCTGCGAAAGATGCGATGATCTCTTTTTTGTCCGAATCGGAAAAGATCGCAAATTCATCCAGCAGCACCTTTTGAGCACTGAACATCTCAACCAGTTCCGGATGACGCCGGTAAGGTTTACCGATGCGCGGCGGCGGTTCCTGCGGAGGTTCGGGGCCTTCGATATAAGGCTTCAGCACCGGGTAAACCTTGTCCCAGGTTCCGGAGCGGACAATCCGCACTTTACGGTCAAGATAACGCCGAAGAAGTTCCATTTTCACCCCACTGCTCCGGGAAAGTTCCTCCAGCGACAATGCTTCGACACATTCATCCAGAGCCCGGAAGAAATCATTATTGAGTTTTTTATCATCTCGTTTATGGTCAGACATATTACTGCCGCTCCTTATTTTTTTGCAGACGCTTCATCGATTTGCTGCGCCTGCTTGATCAGATTTTGGAATACAGAAATTTCCCACCGGTGCACGGTGTAAAGGAAACTTATCATCCGGCGGACAGTGCCGGGGTTTTCCAGTTTATAACTTTTCATACTGCCATCGGCGTAGAGGACACAGAAACTGTTGCGATGCCGTCCCGGAGCGTCAATCATCAGCGGAATATTTTTACTGTCGGGAGCGATACCGCTGAAACCAATCACCTTTTTCGTCAAATCCCCGGAAAGTTCCGGCAATTTGAATTTTCCGTCAACCGCATACGGGAATTTTCCATTATTCGCTTTGGCATATTTCTGCAGCTCCTGATAAATCAGGGCAAACTTCTTTTTACATTCCCGGTTCAGCTTCTTATTTTCACCGGCTTTTGCAGATTTCACCTGATTTTTGACTTCGCTCCGGACTTCCAGCAGTCTAACCAGATGGTGGGCCAGAGAACGGGTAAAGGTTTCTCCCGGGATGTCCAGATCTCCGAGTCCCCGGCTCAGCCATCCATCCGCAGTACGGATCAAAACATTGAAACTGTCCCCGAAACCGATCGGGATATCCACTCCGTTGACCGGTGCGGAACTGGCAAACAAACCATTCCCTCCGGGGAGATTACGGCAATAAAGGAAAGCACTTCCGGATTCGGGTACTCCTTTTGAATAGCGGAGGAAATGCCCGCTCTCTTTCAGACTTCCATTGGGTCGGCGGGTAAAAAGTTTTTCGGCAGCCGGACTGTTGAAAAATATCACCATTCCGCCCTGCTTCACCATCACCGGATCAAACATACCTGCTCCCGGATCACGCAAAAGCAGTTTCCGGCGCATGGGATCGGCTGAATCAGCTTTCATTGCCACCGGCAAACGGCCAATGAAATCAAAGATCTTTCCTTTTTTGTCCGGCAGACGGATCATAATGCAGTCTTCATTGGGGGGGAATCCGTTTCTGCGGGCCGCCGCAATCATGCACCATCCCTCAAGATCACTGACAACATCCAGAGGAAATCCGCTGGGAAGTTCTGATAAAAGAGCGTCTCCCAATGTCCCGGCATTACGGAACAGATCAAGTACCCCGGGAACAGATACATTGAGCCCGATGGTGTAAAATGTTTCTTGCGGCAGCGAAGCGGCAATCGCTCCGACATCACCGGCTTCACGGCTGAACACCCAGTCAAAAAAGCAGGAGTTCTGCTCCGGTATTGCAATAAAAATGCGATTGGAAAAGAGATCTTTTTCTCCGGGGACCTTACGGATCGTTGAACTTGCCCCCATACCGGTACAATGTTCAAAAGCGAACAGAGAAAAAAGAAATTTTGCGGCAACCAGCTTGCCCCGCATCTCAGTGCGTTTGGCTTCGGGCAGATTTGATTCGGCAACAGCACGGTCGATATTGGAAAAACATTCTCCGATGAGCTGCTTCAGGGTGCCGTTTTCGGTATAGACATGATAAAATGAACCGCCACGTTCCAGATTGGAACTGACGGTATTGAAATTTTCTTTTGCCGGATCAGCGGCACACCCGGTGAACAACAGCACTGTGGTCAACAGTGCTGCTGTACCGATCACCTTGCGGTAAAAGTCGGAGTGCCGGCGATCCATCAGGTAATCCTGATTCAGAGATGTTCAGCAATCTGAACTGCGTTAAGGGCGGCACCCTTGAGCAACTGGTCACCGGAAACAAACATTTCCAGACCGCGCTTGTCGGCACGGGAAATATCCTGGCGGATACGTCCGGCGAGAACATCATATTCCTCGGTGGCATCCACCGGCATCGGATAACGTTTGGCTTCGGGATCATCGACCACGGTAACGCCGGAAGCAGCTTCCAGAATGGCCCGGGCTTCGGCAGGAGTGATCTCCTCTTCAAATTCCATATTGAGCGATTCGGAGTGAGCACGCAGAGCCGGGATACGGACGCTGGTGCAGCTGACCATCAGATCCGGAATATGCAGCATCTTGCGGGATTCGTTGACCATTTTCAGCTCTTCTTTGGTGTAACCGTTATCGCAGAAAGAGTCGATATGGGGGATCAAATTGAATGCGATCCGATGGGCAAATGCTTTGGGATCGATGGCTTCGCCGTTGAGGATCTGCCGGGTCTGTTCGATCAATTCCTGCATACCTTTGGCACCGGCACCGGAAGCAGCCTGATAGGTGGAAGCGACCAGACGGCGCAGTTTCTTGGCCCGGTGCAAAGGAGCTACCGCAACCAGCATGATCGCCGTGGTGCAGTTGGGGTTGGCGATGACGCCTTTGTGACGGGCGATATCTTCAGGGTTGACTTCGGGCACGACCAGCGGAACATCATCTTCCATACGGAATGCGCTGGAGTTGTCGATCATCACCGCACCGGAATCCACCACGATCTGGCGATAGGCCCGGGAAATATCACTGCCTGCAGAAAAGAGAGCAATATCCACGCCTTTGAAAGATTTTTCAGTCATCTCTTCGATGACCAGTTTCTCTCCCCGGAATTCCATGGTTTTACCGGCAGAACGGGCAGAAGCAAGCAACTTAAGTTCTTTCACCGGAAAATTGCGCTTTTCCAGCGTTTTGATCATTTCGACGCCGACTGCCCCAGTGGCACCGGCAACAGCAACTGTGTAACTTTTGGACATTCTGAATTGTTCTCTTTCTTGGTTTATTCTGAAAAATCCAGTTCCCGGAAACAATATCTCGGTTTTAATATTCCTATAATATAGCCGATAAGGTTGAAATTTTCAAACTCAAGAGTTATATTTCACTGCAAAAATATTTTCATTAAAACACGGTGGAGCCATGAACGGAGCCGATATCAACAATCTGAACGTCACTGAGCTGGCGGAACTCATCGAAAAATATGATAAACAGTACTGGGAACTCAACGCCCCGGAAATCAGCGATCAGGAATATGATAAATTAGTCGAAGCACTGCGGAAACTCGCCCCGGAACACTATCTGGTCAACCGGGTCAACGCCGTTGCCGTGGAAAGTTCCGGAAAGGTGCATCACAAAGAACCGATGCTCTCGCTGGACAAGGCATATTCACTGGAGGAGATCCTCAGCTGGGCAAACAAGTACGCCCGTTCCCCGCAGGAAGAGCTCCTGGTCGAACCCAAATATGACGGCATTTCTGCCAGCTTCGACGGTCAGATCCTCGCCACCCGCGGCGACGGAGACACCGGAGAAAACATTTCCGACAAACTGCCGCTTCTGGAACTTGAAGCAATCCGATACACCGGTAAAGTCGACCGCCCGGCCCGCGGAGAGATCGTCATCCGCACCGATGACTTTGCCAGCATCTATTCCCGTATCCGCAAAAAAGGCGGCGGCACCTACAAGAATCCCCGCAACGCTGTCGCCGGAATCATGGGGCTCAAAGATATTTCAGAAATGCTCCTGCAGGGGGCAAAACTCACACTGGTGGACTACAATCTGATCAGCATTCCGACCACATTGCAGGAACTTCCGCAACGCTGGGAGTCTCTCAAAACTGAACTTGCAGCTCTCCCCTATCCGATGGACGGCATCGTGATCAAACTTGCCGACACCACCTATCGCCGCACATTGGGCAGCACTGCCCATCATCCCCGGGGAGAGATCGCTTACAAATTCACCAACGCAAAAGCCTCGACCACTCTGCTGGGTGTCGAATGGAGTTTCGGGAAAAACTGCCTCACTCCGGTGGCACAACTATCTCCGGTGGATCTTTCCGGAATAACCATCAAGCGGGCCTCGCTGCACAACGCCCAGAATCTGGAAGATATGCAGATCATGATCGGGGACACCGTCACCGTCGAACGGGCCGGAGATGTCATCCCTTATATTACTGCCAGCACCCCGGGAGAAAACCGCCGTTCGCCATGGATTACAGAGTGTCCCTCCTGCCGGACTGCACTGGTCCGCCGGGGACCGGAGTTGAGCTGTCCAAATCCGGAGTGTCCGGAAACTCTGCTCTGCAATCTGCTCGCCAGCGTCCGCAGTTTCGGTATCGAACGCCTCGGAGAACCCACCCTGCGTAAACTTATGGAAAAGTTTCACATCCGGCACCTTTACGAATTACTCACACTCAATGCCGGAGATCTGCTCACCATTGAAGGATTCCAGCAGCGCAGTGCCCAAAATCTCGCTGACGAACTTGCCAAAAGCCGCAGCACCACTGCGGTGAATATCATCGCTGCTTTGAATATTCCCAATGTCGGATCCAACATTGCGGCACTGCTTCTGGGAAAATACTCTCTGGATGAGCTCCGTACCCTCGGAACCGAAGCACTGGCCGCCATTCCCGGCATCGGACCGGAGCGGGCCGGTGCGATCAACGCAGCGTTCAATAACGGCCAAGCGGAACTGGACAAACTTCTGGAGGTGGTCGAAGTGCAGCAATCCGATCTCTCCGACTCCGATTTACCCACGGTCTGTTTCACCGGCAAAATGCCGGAAAAGCGTTCCTATTATGAAAACATCGCCCGCAAAACAGGTATGCGCCCGGTGGACAGTGTGACCTCGTCGCTTGATCTGCTGGTCACCGCCGATCTGGAATCCGGAAGTTCAAAGATCAAAAATGCCCGTAAATTCGGAATAAAGATCATAACTCCGGATGAATTCATGCAAATGAGAGCTTCCGGAGAAACTCCTCCGGAAAAAGCGGAAAATTTCAGCGAAGCATGGGAAAGAGGTGAACTTTTCTGAAAAAAGATGATTGCAAAAACGATTGAGATGTGTTATATTATGGAAATGTTATCTTTCAGTGAAAAATAATTTTAAGGAGATTTATATGATCGAATGGCTGAATGAAAACTGTGTGGTAGTCGCATCTGTGATCGCTGCAATCATCGTAATCGGAGTACTCGCTTCCCCGAGACTGGTTCTGAAAATCGTCGGCAGACTCATGCGGTGCGGCTTCCTGCGGGTGCGTATCCGCGGAACTGCCAATATCCCCTATTCCGGACCGGTGCTGCTGGTTTCCAACCACATCTCGCTTCTGGACCTCATTATGATCCAGGCGATCTCCCGCCGCAAAGTCCGGTTCATGGTGCACACCAGTTTGGTAAGCTTCATCCCCACCCGCTGGATTTTCCGTTACCTCGGAGTGCTGGAAGTTCCCAGTATCCGCCGCCCCAAAGCGATGGTGAAGTTTTTTGAAGATTCCAAAAAGCGGCTGCGTCACGGAGAAGTCCTCTGCTTTTTCCCGGAAGGTGCCATTTCCGGCAACGGCAGTCTGATGCGTTTCCGTTCCGGCGTCTCCCCGCTGCTGCCGCCTGAACTTGATGTTCCGGTCATCCCCATCCGTCTGGGCATGATCTCCGGCCGTATGTCCGGTATCCACAACGGAAAACTCCATTTGAGAGCTCCCCTGAGTTTGCCGGTCGACTATTCCATTTTCGTCGGCGAACCGATCACCCCGCAGCTTTCCGCGTTTGAACTGCGCCAGAAGATCTCCCGCCTCGGTGCTCTGGCAGAAAAACAGATCCAGCCCGGAGAGAAGCCTCTGCATACCCACTTTATCCTCAATGCCAAACGCCATCCGTTCAAAGCCACCTTTGCCGACGGCGTCACCGGCGAAGCGGTCAACAACTTCAACACCCTGATCCGGGTCATCATCTTTTCCAAACTGCTCCGCAAACTCTACGGCGGAGACAACACCCCCTACACCGGTG
>JAZRNP010000069.1:0-3159 GCA_045648225.1 Victivallaceae bacterium
TCACGGACTTTGGCGGCCTTTTCCATGCCGATGATTTCCGCCACGCCCTCGAAGCTGATCGCTTCGTCATGATCGCCCACCGCAGCTTTGGTGGAAGGGGTGAAAAGCGGTTCATCCAGTTTGGAAGCCTGCTTGTAACCATCACGCAGCTTGATACCGGAGACCACACCGGTCTTGCAGTAATCTTTCCATCCGCTACCGACGAGGTAACCCCGAACGATGCACTCAATGGGCAGGACTTTGGCCTTGCGGACGATCAATGAACGTCCCTGCAGATCCTTTGCATAGGGAGCCAATTCCGGCCGGGTGGTGACATCTGCGGAAATCAGGTGATTGGGAATATCTTTGAGCAGATCAAACCAGAACAGCGAGATCTGGGTCAGCACTTCACCTTTGCGGGGGATACCGGTGGTCATCACCACATCGAACGCACTCAGGCGGTCGGTGGCGACAAAAAGCAGGGCATCGCCCAAATCATAAACATCACGGACTTTGCCGCGATTCACCAGTTTGATGCCCGGAATCTCAGTTCCGAGCAGAGCACCGTTGGTTCCGTACTGCATTATTCAAATCTCCTCAGGCGATAGCGGTGATCTCGATGCGGTTGAGATCCTGACGGTGTCCGTGGGTGCGGCGATAGCTCTTGCGACGTTTCATTTTGAAAACGACGATTTTCTTGGCACGGAACAGATCTTTGACGGTACCGGTGACTTTGGCACCTTCGACGAGCGGGGTACCGACGTTGAGCTTGCCGTCATCGCCGGCGACGGCGAGAACCTGATCAAAAACCACTTCATTACCGGCTTCAACGCCGACTTTTTCGACTTCGATGATGTCACCGACCTGAACTTTGTACTGTTTTCCACCAGTCTGAATGATCGCGTACATTTCTTTTTCTCCTGTGTGATATATTTTCGTTATACAAAAACACTATATTCAATAATCTTTATAATATATACCCTGGTTCGGTTTTTTGCAAGCACTTAAACAATTTTTTTTGCCTATAGACTGCTAATAGAGTTGATTTTTTACAACTTACTCATAAAAAAAGTCATTCGAGCGGGAATTTCTCATCCGTCAACGAAAAATTGACGTCCCGGCAACGCCCCCCCTTTTTACAGCAAAAACTGACGGTTCTTTATTTTTCGAGCTTCATACCATTGATATAGACTGCGGAATACTTCAAACTTTCTCTTTCGTAATGTTCAATCCCGAAACGTTCCAGAAGAGTCGGAGACTGCCCGAAAAGTGACACCCCCAGATTGATCCGGTCTCCGCCCCACTGCGCCCCGGCAGCGTGAAGGATCGTCGGCATCAAATCGAAACAGGCATAACGCCGTTCAAGATGCGATGCTTTTACCGCCGGATTTATAAAACAATTGTACGCTTTGCGTCGTCCCTCAAACTGCTCCGGTCCGTTATAAGCGTCAAAATTCGCCAGAGTCGTGCCCCACATAGCCAGGTGATCTCCGACAACGACAATCAGTGTATCCCGGCCGAAATCAGAATTCCGCACCCAGTTGACATAATCGGCGATCCGCTTATCCGTACGCCTCAACACCTCAATATAAAACTCTCTGCCGCGTTTACCATGCCCCGGCGGCAGATAACACTCCTGACCGTGCAGATCCAATGTCAGTGCAGAAATGAAAAACGGTTTATCCAGCGATGCAAGCCGGCGGGTTTCAGCGTAGAGATGGCGGAACATAACTTCGTCATCGACACCCCAGGAAAAAGGTTCCGGATTTTGTTTGAACTGCTGATCATGCTGCAATTCATTATAGGAAATCACTTTAACGTCCGGATATCCGGCAAAAAGGAAATTCTTTCCGCTGAAATCCAGATAGCCGCCCTGCATATAAAGACAATTGTAATCAGCTTTCAGGAAATAGTCAAACAACGAAAAATGGTTATATGATCGCCGACTGCGTAGATTTCCGCCATCATGCAGCGGCAATTGCGGAATCCCGTAAAATACTCCGGTAAGACCGGCGATCGTCCACCCGGTACCATTGACCTGTATCCGCCGGTCAAACGAAATATTTTCCTGCTTCAGCTTATTCAATCCAGGAATCATATCAAAACCGCCGAATACCGGATCAGCAAAGCTGTCCTCCAGAGATTCCACAATCAGGACGATCACATTGCGTTTAGCAGTGAATTTCACATTTTCCGGTGCAATGATACTGAAATTGCGATCAAAAAATTCCGATTTCGCATTCCGGAAAAACTGCAGATATCCCAACGGAATACGATCGAGCATACTATCCACTCCGGCAAAGCAGAACAGAGAACTGAACACCCAAAATGCACTGATGAGATACTTTGAGTATTTCACCTGCTGCAGTGACCTGATAAGAAAAAACAGCAACACTCCGGCAACAGAGCTGCCGCAGACAAGATAAATGACAAATTTCAGAAATTTAAACAAAAATGGCGAAGCATTCCACTCCCGGACAGACAACGACAGATGAAACATCATCTGACTGGGAGATACACGGCCGAAACTCCGGTAAACCAATTCTCCAGTCCCGTAGCAAAGAAGGCCGACTGCAATCAAAAAGCACAAAAGAAAAGATATTGCAGCAACTTTCCGATTTGCCTTGATTTTCTGATTATTTTCCATTTACCGGATCCGGGGGTAGTTCACTTTTACACAACATTACGGGACAGAAAGGGAGATAAAAAATTGCGCCGACCGGAAATATCTCCAATCAGCGCAATTTATTAAACACTGTTCAAAAAGTCAATTACTTGACCAGCTGAAGCAGGCACATCTCGGCAGCGTCACCGCGACGGAAACCGAGTTTGTAGATGCGGGTGTAACCACCATTGCGTTCGGCATAGGCAGGAGCGACCACATCAAAGAGCTGTTTGACCGCATCTTTGTTGCGGAGCTTGGCGAAAGCCAAACGACGGTTGTGGATATCACCTTTTTTGCCGTAAGTGATCATACGCTCGGCAAAACGGCGGGCTTCTTTGGCTTTGACCAAAGTGGTTTCGATCTCACCGTTCATCAGAAGGCTGTTGACCATGTTGGCCAACATAGCACGGCGGTGAGCTCCGGTACGGCCGATCTTGAAAGTAGCAACTTTATGACGCATGATTAATTACTCTCCTCTGCATCGGCACGGACGCGGGAAGTCGGAGGCCAAGCGG
>JAZRNP010000070.1:0-1668 GCA_045648225.1 Victivallaceae bacterium
TTGCCGATTTGCGACATATTGTTGAGACAGGCGGTGGTACGGCTGCGTTCACGGGCTTTTTGCAATGCTGGGAGCAGCAGTGCAGCCAGAATCGCGATGATTGCGATCACGACCAGCAATTCAATGAGAGTAAACTGACGTCGTTTCCGGTTAAGGGTTTGTCCGGAAATATTCTGCTCGATGCCCATGTAAAATCCCCTCCACGTTTTTATGTGTTTTTTCATGGTTTGCTTTAGTATAGTTGAAATATTTGGAAAAAGCAACCCCCTTGAAGCAAAAAAGATAAAATTTTTTGCATAAACTTGCTTTTTTGCGTTTTCGAGTTTATATTGAAATGCAATCCTGATAAATCTTATTTGTGGAGTTTTTTACTATGAGTTGTATTGCCGCTTTCGGTGAAGTTATGCTGCGCTTGTGTCCGCCTGGGAAAAAGCGTTTTGCCCAGAGTTTTCCCGGTTCCATTGAAGCTACTTTCGGAGGCGGAGAAGCCAATGTCTGCGCTTCGATCGCCATGCTCGGCGGAAGCAGCCGCTATCTCACTGCATTGCCGGATAATCCGGTTTCCCGGGCCTTTGCTGCTCAGCTGCGGGGCATGGGATGTGATGTCAGCCGGATCCACTTTGATAAAGTCGGCCGGATGGGGGTATATTACGCCGAACATGGCTCCAATATGCGCAGTTCCAATGTGGTTTACGACCGGGATGGTTCGACGATATCGCTGCTTGCTCCTGAAGCGTATGATTTTCAGAATATGTTTGAGGGCGTCAGTCATTTGCACGTGACCGGCATAACTCCGGCATTGAGTGAAAATGCTTATCTTTCAACGCTCGCTGCTGTGGAATTTGCTTCAAAGACCGGAATTACCATCTCTGTCGATCTCAATTACCGCAAGAAGCTGTGGAATTGGGAAGAGGGTACTGCCAAAAATATTCTTGCCGGACGCTGCATGGCGGAAATCGTCCGTTTCGCCGATATCATCATCGGTAATGAAGAGGATGCGGCGGACGTTTTCGGAATTCATGCGGCAGATACCGCAATTGATGCCGGAAAACTCAATATTGCCGGATACAAAGAGGTCGCTGCTGCATTGTCCGCCCGTTTTCCCAAGGCCAAACTGGTGGCGATTACTCTGCGGGAAAGTATTTCTGCTGATCACAATAACTGGGGCGGTATGCTCTATGATTGCTCTGCAAAGTGCGCCCACTTTGCTCCGTTGAATTGCGACGGTGATTACGAGCCTTATCAAATCAGAGATATTGTTGACCGCTTCGGCGGCGGAGATTCATTCTGTGCCGGATTGATTTATGCGCTCAACAGTGAAAAATATTCCGATCCGGCTGATGCCATCCGCTTTGCAGTGGCGTCAAGTGCGTTGAAGCATACCATTTCCGGTGACTACAACTATTCATCTTTAAGCGAAGTTGAAACTTTGATGAAAGGTTCGGCTTCCGGGAGGGTCCAGCGATGAAAGCTCAATTTGAAAAAATGCGTTCCCAGTGCCCCGTCGTCGCTATTTTGCGGGGTCTCACCACCGCCGAAGTGCCGGCTGTTTGCGATGCACTGTTTGCCGCCGGAATAACGCTGCTGGAAATTCCGCTCAATTCGCCTGATCCGATCAACTCCATCGCCGCTGCGGTCAGACATTGCGGAGAACGGCAGATGGTCGGG
>JAZRNP010000071.1:0-5249 GCA_045648225.1 Victivallaceae bacterium
ATAAAGACGGGCGTGGTGACGGCCGAGGGCTCCGGTGCCGATGACACCGACTTTTATTTTCTGAATATCTGACATAGAATTAACCTTTCTACAGTTGATATGAGTTTTTTCTGAAATTACAGATTTTTATATAATATACACCTTTTTCTAAATAAAAACAGCTGATTTTCATTTTTTTTCTGGCGATTTGTCCAAAAGTGGTATATATTTACAGAAATACACAAAATTTTCACAACATAAGGACTTTCAGATAATGGCTGAACCGATCTACTCCCGGATATTGCTGAAACTCAGCGGCGAAACTCTCAAAGGAAATCTCGAACACGGTTATGATCCGGACAGCTGCCGCAAAGCGGCGGCCAGAATCAAATCGATCATCGATCGCGGCGTTCAGGTGGCGATCGTAGTCGGAGCCGGAAACATCTGGCGGGGCGGCCGGGCCGGAAGCATGATGAACCGGGTCGATGCCGACAAAATGGGAATGCTCGCAACTGCGATGAATGCCCTTATGCTGAAAAATGTTTTTTCCGATCTCGGAGTCGATGTCCTGCTGCAGTGTGCCATCCCGATGAGCGGATTTCTCCCGGTCTACGAAAAAGACAACGCCATCGCCGCATTGAATCAGGGCAAACTGGTGATTTTCGCCGGCGGCACCGGCAATCCATTTTTCACAACCGACACCGCCAGCACGCTTCGGGCTTTGGAAACCTCCTGCGATGCCGTACTAAAAGCCACTCAGGTCGATGGAGTCTACTCCGCTGATCCCAAAAAATTCCCGGATGCCGTCCGCTACGACGAACTGGACTACAGCGAAGCTCTGGAAAAACAGCTCAAAGTCATGGACAGCGCAGCCTTTTCACTTTGCCGTGAACACAATCTGCCCATCGTCGTCTTCGACTTCTATGCCGCAGATCTGGATAAGGTTCTCGCCGGTGATACCTCCGCCGGAACCATCGTCCGCAACTGCAAGGCCTGAATCATGAAACAGAAACGCAGTTTTTTCATCATCCTGACCGCGGTAATTTCCACACTTGTCTGCGGATGCACTGCACCGGAACTTTTCATTCACGGCTACAATGGCGAAAACGGAAAAATCAAGGTGGCCGCAATTCTGCCTCTTTCCGGGAAAAACCGTGTCATGGCAGAGCAGATGAGAGAGGGACTGCTTTTGGCGGAACAGGATATAAATTCCAACTCGATTTCCGGACGCCAGCGGCTGCAGTTCCGCATTCTGGACAGCAAAGGAACTCCGGAAGGAACCCGGGAAGCGGTGAATGAGGCCGCCCGCTGGGGAGCTTCCGGGATCGTTGCCGGATATTCCACGTCGGAAGTTTCCGCAATATTGCCTCATGTTGCAAAAATGCAGATGCCGACGGTAATTCCACTGGCGACCGCAACGGAACATACCATGTTCAGTCCCTACATCTACCGCAACAGCTACACCGATTTTCAGCAATCGGAAATGCTCGCCAACTACCTGCTCCACTGGCGGCAGGCCAAACATCTCGGAATTTTCATCGATGAGAACGGCGACACCAATTATCAGGGAAATATCTCCCGGGATGTTTCTCAGGTGATGCGGGAGATCGGCGGTTCGATCACCGCCACTATGATCATCAAAAAGCAACCGGATACAAGGCAGATCACCGATATGCTCAAGACCGATCCGGAAGCGATCCTCCTGACCTACGGTGGCAAAGCGGCTGCGGAAACGATCAAAAAACTCCGGCAATCCGGCTTCTCAGGCATTGTCTGCGGGGCGGACAATTGGGATAATGATGAATTGATCAATGCTTTGGACAATTTCAAAGTCGGAGATTGCCTTTACACTGCATTTTTCAACGATGAGAACAACTCTGCGGAATACAAAAATTTCAAATCCACCTTCCGCAAACGCTTCTACCACAATCCCGGAGCCTGCGAAACCCAAAGTTATGATGCGCTCAAATTTCTGGTCATCGGATTGGATAATGCCGAAACCTTGCCGCAGTTCGATAAAAATTGGCGGAAGATCAACCGTTTTCAAGGTGTTTCTGCACTTTACACGATGTTGCCCAAAGGCGAAATCGACCGCACCATATACATCAATTCGATAGGTGTCAAGCGGGTCGGCAGCAAAATCAAACCCTTTGCCCGCCTCTCCCACAAACTGCAGTACTCCAAACTCAAAGAGTACGACATGAAATATTATCAGTGACAACAAGCACTGATAAACAAAAAAACAGCGTTGACGTAAACATCCCGGTCAACGCTGTTTTTTTATTATTGCGAAGATTGGTGCGGCTGTACAATTGACGGATACCGGCAGCTGAGCACGGCTCTTCCTCCATCGGACATCACCCCGTAAATCCCTGCGATCAATATTCCGGAGCAAAAAATGATAATAAAAAAGCGGCAGGTCAAGTAACCTGCCGCAACAACACGGTTTCTTTCGACCTTAATCCAGGTCGAAAGTGTTGAACCAGTTGCGGACACCCATTTCCAGTTTGACACTGTCCGGGGCCTGAATCGTGATATTTTTACCTTTGGCGGTAATCATGTAACTGCGGTCGGTCGGAGCAATTTTAAAGGTGACCGTAACCGAATCCTTACCCGGAATACCGCAGACCACCGTCTGGTCGATCAAAGTCTTGAAATAGGCAGCTGCAGCCTTTTCTTCTGCAGTTTCAGCCACCGCCTTGAATCCGTAGTACGGTGAAGCGATAACCATGGAGTTCCAGGTCAGGCTGCCGAGTTTTACCCGGTCGCCGAGTTCAGCTTTCATATCAGAAAGGATATTCAGCAGCTCTTCACGTCCCTGACGGTATTCAGCGACAGAGACCGGAACCATCCGGTCGTTGACCACACCCATGACCTTGACCTGACGGATCTTGAAAAGTGAATCCGGCTTGCCGAACAACCGGGCGAAACGGGATTCGTAAACCAGTTTGCGGCTATCGGGGATCAACTTGATATAACGCCGGTAGAGTGCGGCAAAATTAGCAATATCCATACCGTCACGCAACGCTTCAAAAGCCGGAGAATCCTGCGGCAGGCTGTCTTCGCCGACCCGGACGATGTTGGAACTCATCTTGCGGTTGCCGCCGCGCATATATTCGTGGTTGTGGAAAAGCGGATGCTCCAGAACCGCAGCCTGCAATCCCCAGAAAAGCATATGTTCATAACTCTTGGTCACCGTTCCTGTACCGGTGTAGTGACAATAGAGGTCAGTCGGACGGATGGTACCGTCTTTGAGCCGGGCGAGATAATCGGCCCGGGTGGTGTAACCGCCCTGGAACATCTCAAAGTGGCCGCCGAGCTTGCCGATGATATCCTTTTTGTAGAACAAATTGGAGAAGGTACTGAACGGCCGGAAACCAGCCTGTTTCAGCCATTTGCCGGTCTTACCCATTTGCGGATACTTTTCAGAGGGCTGCTCGTCCAGAATTTTGATAAACATATCTTTATTCTGATAGCCTTTACTGCGCAGATAAGCACCGAGCTTGTGCCAGTTTTCCTTTTCTTTTGCACTGGGATCGGCAATATTGTAGCGGGCGGCCTTGAAAACGATCAAACCGGAGCTCAACGCATTGTCAATGTAATGATCAAGCTTGGCATTGCCGATAAATTTGCCGCTCATGCGTCCGACAAACTGGAAATAATCAATGCCGTGATTGCGCATATTGAAATACCAGCCGTTTAGGATATTCGCCTTTTCAGAGCCGGGGAAGAGCGTGGGATAACCTTCAGCTTCCAGATTGACTTTGTTGCGATTGGGCAAAGTGACATCGACAACTTTGACTTCAACGGGGAGCTCGATTTTGTGTCCGTTATTGGCGGTGAATCGGACGGCAAAATTGTAAATGCCGGGTTTCACGCCCTGACGGTTACCGACGGTGAGCCAGACATCGGTGCTTTCTTCGAGTTCAAAATTTTTGTTATCATAGAGGATTTTGCAGAGGATGGGACGGGTTCCCTTGCGGGCGATGATCTTTTCGACCCGGAGCCGGGCAGGGAATTTGCCGGCATTGACCAGTTCGATATCGACATTGCCGAAATAACCATGAGAGAAAGCAGTAAGTTCTTTGGATTCAAACTCATTGCTGCCGAGGATCATGGAGATTTTTTTGCATTGGGTGTAACCGTTTTTGTCCAGAGCGTTGTAAACAGCAAATCCACGGGCTTTGTCAGCATCAGTCACCTCCATTTTGGGCAGAGCCGGAGCTTCCCAGCCGGGGATGGCGGAACTTTCGGTATTTTTGCGGTATTTGATGGTGAATACCGGCAGCGTGGTGAATTTGCCGAAGGTCACCGCTTCGCTCCATTCAGCGAGCACAGTCCGACCGGAAACCAGTCTCTGTTCAACGACATACAAGCCGTTGCCGGGAACCTTGAAGCTGGTACCGGTAGTGACATTTTTCATTGCCTGAGCATCTTTGACTGCAATCGTGACCGGACGTGCCGCCCACTTCCAGTTGATCGCCCGGCAATTGATCTGCAGTTCGATCTTTTTGGCCGGTTTGCTGAGGAACTTCAAATCGGTAGTGACTTTGATCTGATGCTTGTCCTTTTTTTCCAGTTTGACACCGGCGAGCAGATCACGACTGGCAAAGGCGACACTGTCCAGATCGTTGACCTGAATGATGTTGAATTCGGTATCATGGCGGTGCCCGGCGGGCAGGAAGCGGTAGGTCCACTCCAGAGTGGGATATTTGATACCGCTTTTCCAGATGTGATATCCGGCGTAGAAATCGTCTTCAAAACTGAAAGCGATACCGGAACGTTTTTTCAGATTGATAAAGGAGTGATAGGGAGCACCCAGCTGAGTGTCGAGCTTGGCGGCCATATCGGGCATATATTCTCCGGACTCATCCTTGTGAGAGTAACCGATCAGGCGGCGCAGGGTGTGGGTGGTCGGAAAAAAATAGCGGTCATCTGCACTGACTCCATCACCAGAGGGGAAGAAAACATTGCGGATACCGAGAGCAAAACCGGCAATATTTTCTTGGGAATGGTTCTCGTACCGGTAACGGACATTGATGACGGGACTCTTGTCAAAAAAGGTCAGTTTTTTCCGGACTTTGACGTTGGTGGAACGGGAAATTCCGGTCAACACCACATTGACCTGTCCGGGGTTTCCGGTATTGATGGCATACTGATAGTTCGCCATGACCAGATCGCTGCGGTCATCCAGCATACCGACATGACCGATGGGCTGATCCGGAACGGTGGGAAACTGGCTGAGACGAACCAGCTGGGTCTTGCTGATC